>JBILWF010000630.1:0-2661 GCA_044370075.1 Chthoniobacteraceae bacterium
TGCTCCGGACATGGGCCGGGGATCGGGCGGTTCTTGAAGGCTGGATGAAAAAATCGCGGGAACGCGCGCAGTCCGCCACATGGGAAAAAACCGCGAACGGTTTCCTGCAGGCGGCTACGGAAGAGAGTCTTGGAAAAATGTATGAAACAGTCGGCAACTGAGCAGCGGGAGGCGGGATCTTCCGCGGCGCGGCAAAACAAAGCGGTGCGGCTCGAGGAACTGGAAGGGGTGCGGGCGCTTGCCGCCCTGTGGGTGTTTGGCTTTCACGTGTGGCAGTTTGGAGGCAGCCCCGAATGGACGCTCGTGTGGGCGGGTGCGACGTGGGACCTTTTCTGGATCCTCAAACAGGGTCCCTCGGGAGTGGACTTGTTCATGGTCCTCAGCGGGCTTTGTTTGTTTTGGCCCGTGGTTTCGCGCGCGGGAACGGGAACGTCGTGGAACTGGCGGCAATATCTCTGGGGCAGGGCCCGGCGGATTGTGCCCGCATATTACGCGGCCATTGCGTACGCGGTGTTTCTCCCGATTGCGCTTGTGGGTTTGGTGCGGGCCTGGGGGTGGGAGGCGCGGATGCAACCCATTCCCTCCTGGTGGCAAATTGGGACGCACCTGGCGTTTGTGCACACGTTTTTTGCCGACACCTGGGATGGGGTGACTGGGGCCTTCTGGTCGATGGGCCTTGAGGCCCAGTTCTACCTGACCTTCCCGCTTCTGGTGTGGGCTTGGAAGCGGAACCGCTGGGGGGCGTTGTGGATGACCATGGCGCTCTCGGTGCTGTACCGTGCGGGGGTGGAGTGGTGGCTTCCGCCCGACGCACATGAGGAGCGGTTTTTGTGGTCGATCACTTTTGTGGGGCGCTGGATGCAGTTTGTGGTGGGGATGATGGTTTCCGCGCTGCTGGCGTCGCTGCGCGGATCGATCCGGGATCGTCTGGGCGGGCGGCGCTTGTGGCTTCTTGTTGCCGGGGCGGCGGCCATTTGGGCGGGTCTTTCTTCGGCGATGGGCGCCGTGCGGGAGTTTCCGGTGCGGGATCTTTTGTTGTCCTTTGGGTACGGCCTGCTTCTCTTTGCGCTGCTGGTTGTTCCCTGGAGGTGGCGCCGGATTTTTGCCGGGGGGGCGCTTGCTAAACTGGGGGTGTTCTCGTACAGCTTCTTTTTAATTCACCAGCCCACAGCATGGTACTTTATGGAGCTGGTGCGCAAGAGGTTGGGGGTTTCCGGACCGTGGCAGGTTGCGGTGGGTTTAAGCGCGGGTCTCTTGGTGACGGCCGCGGTTTCATGGGCCTTTGCGTGGGTGTTTGAGGGGGCGGCGGGGCGGGCGCGGTGGCGGGGGGGGACAGTTGCCCGGAGCGGTGGGAGTCCCCGGGCCCGGGCGGTGGTGGAGACGGTATGAAAATAGCAGTTGTATCGTTGTATTTGCCGGGCGGGAGCAAGATCGGGGTCGGCTACCAGGTGCATGCCTTTGCCAATCAAATGGTGCTCCGGGGGCATGCGGTGACGGTGTTTAGCAGCTGCCCGCCCGGGGATGCTCCGCTGTACGAATGCCGTATTCTAAAAAGGAACGGCCGGGCGAGAACCTTCCGGTTTGCGTGGGACTTGCGCAGCGAGGATTTCAGCGGCTTTGACGTGTTGCATGCTCACGGTGACGACTGGTTTTTGTGGGGAAAAGATCGTCCCTTTCATGTGCACACTTACCACGGCGCGTGTCTGGCGGAGTTTCTGCACCACCGGAATGCGCGGGAGAAAACACGGATGCTCGCGCTGGCCGTGTGCGAGTTTGGGAGCACGTTTCTGGCGGATGTTCGCGTGGGGGTTTCCGAAAACACGCGAGCCTACATTCCCCGGATTGAGCGTGTGGTGCCGAACGGGGTTGATTTGGAGGGATATCATCCCGGGGGAACTCGCTCGGAAAGGCCGGCCATCCTCTTTGTGGGTACCCTGCGCGGCCGCAAGCGGGGTGGCTGGTTGCGGGAGGTTTTCGAGCGGGAGGTGCGTCCGGCAGTTTCTGGCGCGGAACTTTGGATGGTTTGCGAAGAGGCTGTCGATGGAGAGGGCATTCGGTGGTTTGGGCGCGTCAGCGAGGATTTGCTGCGGGAGTTGTACCGGCGGGCATGGGTCTTTTGTCTTCCGAGCACCTACGAGGGTTTTGGGATCCCCTACATCGAGGCGATGGCCTCCGGAACTCCGGTTGTGGCAACACCCAATCCCGGCGCCGTGGAAGTCACGCGGGGTGGTACTTGCGGGCTCGTTTTGCGGGACGGCCGGCTGGGAGCGGGTTTGGTGCGGGCCCTGCGCGATCAGTCTCTGCGGGAATATCTGGAACGGATGGGCTTGGAACGGGTCCGCGATTTTCAATGGGCCCGGGTGTGTTCGGATTACGAGCAGATTTACCCGGGGAGTTCCGCGGCAAGGGGTACTGGCGATCAAAATCCAGCCGGCAGGGAGGCGAGTCTCTTATGAGAAAAAATGCGGATGCAAAACCCCCTCGCGTAGCGCTTTTTGCGAGCGCCTTTCATCCCAGCCTGGGAGGGGTCGAGGAGTTGGTGCGCCAGCTTGCTTTGGAGTACCAGCGGCGTGGAATGGCGGTGGTGGTCGTGACCAACCGCTGGCCGCGAAATTTGCCGGCTGCGGAGAACATCGGGGGTGTGCCGGTTCTTCGCTTTCC
>JBILWF010000384.1:0-3832 GCA_044370075.1 Chthoniobacteraceae bacterium
TGCGTTTTATCCATTTGCGTGCCGGATACTTGGTTGGAGCCAGTGACATTTTTTGCCAATGGTCCATTTTCAGCGCCCTGAATCGGTTGCGCATTCACCCGCGGAGCGAACGAAGCCGGATTTCTCAGATTGCAGGACTTGAATCCAACCCGGGAACGCGATCCACGAGGCAGCGCTCGATTAAACCCAGGGTCAAGTACATGATACCCGCAGCGTCGTTTTCACTGGGAATGGGCACCTTGCTTTCCCTTTTGCAATGAACAGCCACGATCCGGTGGGAGTTGATCAGATTCGCCATGTTTTTCGAAGCGGGATCAAGATACATCCCTGTGTCCTCCAGAGCCGTAAACAGTTTTCCGACCGGCCAGGAGTCATCAAACTTTAACTGGTTTACGAGAAAGATGGTTTTCAGAACCCCCTCCAAAACTCTGCCACAGCATCCGATTGCCGAACGAAAAGCTCCCACTCGCATCGTTTTCTTTATCTCATCCAAGTCATTTAACAAGAAAGTCTTGAGCCATTCTTCAAGCAGCCTCTCCCTCAGTATCTCCACCACCTTGTTGATGGGCCCGTCATGCCTCCCGGAACCCCGGGTGCTCTCGGAGTCGGACTGCTTTTCCCGGAGAGCAAGAGCATAACTCAGATCCACGAGCTTCATGGTGTAGCCGAGCACGGTTCTGCCTCCCCGTTCGTACTGGATGTGCTGCGTTGAAAAATAATAGTGCCCGGTGTCTTTGCAGCACAGGGTGTCTATCGCAAATGCATCAATCGGCCCAAGCGCAGTGAAAAAGAGTTCCGGTCTCCAATACGCAGGGTTCTCAGAAGTTTCTCTTCCCCTGACGACCACATCAAAGCGATCAGAAATCTCACTTACAAAAAAACTTTCCGTTGATTTCATATGTACTTAATTAAGAAAACTTGAATTACTTCGAATGAATATTTGCAAATTTGTTACTTGAGAAGCCACGGGAGCCGCTTCGACCGGCCTCAGGTGGAGCCCGTTCCAAAAAGTTCGATCAGGCGGGCGAAAAATTTTTCCGGGTGTGAATTTCAATTTTTTAAATATCGGCATATCTGCTTATCTCATCTCGGCCTACCTCCCGCCCGCCCGCTGTGCTCAGGCGGCCCGGCACTCCCCCGAAAACCACGCGTCCCGTCCGTCGCCCGCTTCAGTCCCTTCGCATACGACCTTCACGAGCCCAGGCTCCCCACGGGCCAGTCGGCCCACTAAACCCCGCTGCCGTCCCAGCCACGCCGCGAGCAGCACCTCGCGCGCCGCGTGCAAGTCTTGTTGCCGCTGCCAGAGCTGCCAGCGGGTCTGTTTGAGAAACCGCGCCAGCGATTCGTCCACTTCCTCCTCCCCCGCCCGACTCGCCCCGAACGGGGCACTCTGGCCCGCGCCCTCCCGCAGGAGCAGCCCGGCCATCACCCCGCGAACCTGTTGCTCGAGCTTTTTCAGTTCCTGGCTGCTCTGCACCCCGGCGAAAAAATCTTCCCAGGCTTCCTCCCAGTCCTCACCCTCCGCCAACCGCTGCCGCAGAAGCTCCTCGCGGGCAGGCGCGCCCATGCCTTTCTTCCGCACCCGGGTGAGCGCATGCTCCTTCTGAATCCGCTCCAGAGCGTCTTCCTCGGAGAGGCGTTCTCCTTTTTCCACATCCCAGCCCGCCTCCTCGAGCGAGGCCAGCGGGCGGCTGAAGTAAAAACATCCCGCCCCGAGAACCCACTCGGAATGCTTTGCGAGGGACCAAACCCTTTGCCCCTTGGTATCCTTCCATGCCCGAACACACCGTTCTCCCCGCTCCGTGGTTTGGAGGGCGCCGCGGACACGCGCAAGAAACGCCCAAGCTTCCAGTTCCGCCGCCGCACACTCCAGCTCCCGATGGGGAAGTCCAAGCGCTGCGGCCGCCTCGGGCACATCCGGACGGGACTCCAGTGCTACCAGCAGGGCGACGTGCAAAGGGCGAAGAGCGTCCAGTGGGCGGTAATGAATCGTGAGCATAGGCGGGAAGTGAAAAGTAGATGCGGGGAAGGCTACAAAAACCGCATTCCAGACGGGCCTCTTCCGGGGGCTCCGGGAACGAACAGGGCGCAGCCCGGGGTTTGGGAGCGGGTGACCCAATCGGCCACCCGGGCGAGACAGGTCCCCGGGGTGCGATCGCCGCGGGCGTAACGCAGGCTGCCCACAAACACGCACAATTCCCGGGAGCGCGAGAGGGCCACGTTAAGCCGGTTGGCATTTCCGACAAACCCGGAGCCGCCGGAGCTGCGGCCCAGGCTCAAGAGGACCACATCCCATTGCCCTCCCTGGCTGGCGTCCACCGTCAACACCTCCGGCTCGAATGCAAAGGCGTGCCCCCGGAGTACCCGCCGCAAGAGCGCCACCTGCCCGCGGTGAAAAGCGATGACCGCAACGGAAACAGGCTTTTTGCGAACTCGCTCCACCTCCTGCAGGGCGCGCAACACGCAGTCGGCCTCACCCCTGTTTTCCAGAGAAGCATCCCCGGTTTGGGTGTGCGACCATGCGGAGGAGTCCACCCAAGCCAGGGCCACCGGGGTTTGAAGCGAGACGCTGTCGTGGTCGCGGCCGGGAATCAGAGCGCCCTCGTAAAAGCAGGAGCTGACACACTCCGCCACCGGCTGCCGACTGCGGCGCATTACCGCCAAAAACGCCTTGCGATGGGCAGGCGCGCGGTCCCAAAGCCGGCGAAAAAGCGAATCATTCCAGAGCGTACGCAGCTTTTCCTCATCCCGGGAGCTGGGCGCCGAGTGCTCAAAAAAACTTTCCTCCATGAACGGAAGCAGTTGGTTTTGGTCTCCCACCAGAGCGAGCCGTTTGGCGCAGTTTACGGCAATGAGCGCCTCCGGGACGGACGCTTTGGCCGCTTCATCTACAATGACCAGATCAAAGGCCGGCGCGGACGCCGCAATCGCAGAGAGGCGGCTGAGCGTGCAGGCCGTCACCTGAGAATGCGCGGCGCGCGCCCTGGCCAGATCCCGTTTTAAGGCCCCGCCATCTTTTTCGAGGGTGTGCAAAAGCCAGTCCCGGACTTCCCTCAGATCGCGCCCCAGCCCAGGTTCGGCACGGCGCAACCCGTCGACGACCTGAGCGTGAAAGGCGTCCAGTCCGCACCGGTGCGGGCGCTCCGCGTACTTGTCCTGAGCGGATGCAGAAAGATCCCGGTAGAGAACGAGCTCGGGAAAGGACTCCTGAATTTTGGCTACCGCCTCGTCCACGGCAGGGTTGGACTGAGCCACGAGAGCGATGCGAGCCCGGGGATTTTTTTTCAAAATCTGCGCGATCCCGTGTGCTATCACGTGCGTTTTTCCCGTTCCTGGAGGCCCCTGAATCAGGACCAGCGGAGCGGATCCCGCCAGCAGGTTGACGGCGCGCTCCTGATGTGCGTCGAGGGAGGCGGGCCCCGGTTCAGGGTGCCCGGCCGCTGGCCTGGGCTCGGTTCCGCGCTCAAAACGCCCCATCAACTCGCGGCGCAACCGGCTAAAGGCGCGCTGCTCCGAAGGGGTGCGCAAGACGGCCGCGCCCGCCGTACGGAAATCGCTGATCGCGGCCAGTTTGTTTTGCAGGTCGCGCTCCACCGCCACCACTTCCAACGTGCCCCGGTGCGGGATTTTTCGGGCGCTAAACCGCCCGCGCATCCGCGGCAGCACCGCCACTTCGACCCCCTCCGTGCCGTCGCGGGTCCACCCGAGCACCTCCCGGTCCCCGGCGAGACGGACGGCGCTGCCCGCCGCGATCGGACGGTTGGTGCAAAAACGCACCGCAAAATCCCCCCCGCCCCCCCCCTCCTCCACGCTCCATCCACTGAAACTCACG
>JBILWF010000385.1:0-3830 GCA_044370075.1 Chthoniobacteraceae bacterium
GATGCCTTCGACGACTTCCTCGTCGGAGACATCCTCGGCGGATCCACCCGTCTGCCGCATGGCGTGGATCGCGTAATAACCGTCAGCGGGCGTGCCAATTGCGAGGGACTTGACGAGGGTATCGGGTTTGGGAACGGGCTTGACGATGTCAGTGCCCCGCTTGAGCGCGTGGGAGATCGGTGCGCAGCCCGTGGCCTGGGCGCCGTGGATCTTGAAGGGAGTTTCAGTGACAATACCGAGTTGCGAGAATTCCTTGTAGGCCTTGTGAATCTTCGTCAGTAGCGATCCGGACGCCATCGGAACCACCGTGTGCTGGGGAATGCGCCATCCGAGTTGCTCGCAAATTTCAAAACCCATGGTTTTGGATCCTTCGGCATAATAAGGCCGCAGGTTCACGTTGACGAAACCCCACCCGTACTGCCCCGCGATTTCCGAGCACAGGCGATTTACCTTGTCGTAGGCACCCCGGATTCCGATCACCTGCGTTCCATACACGAGGGATCCCAGTACCTTGCCTTGCTCCAGATCATCCGGAATGAGGACGTAGCTCTTGAGGCCCGCAGCGGCGGCGTTGGCGGCAACCGAGTTCGCGAGGTTCCCCGTGGAGGCGCATGCCACAATTTCAAAACCGAGTTCCCGCGCGCGGCTCAGCGCCACCGAGACCACCCGGTCTTTGAAGGAGAGGGTGGGGTAGTTCACGGTGTCATTCTTGATCCACAACTCGCGGATTCCCAGAACTTTCGCGAGGCGGTCCGCTTTGACCAGAGGCGTGAACCCCACTTGGGTTCCTACGGTCGGTTCGCCGTCGATCGGCAGCAGCTCCCGGTACCGCCACATAGTTTGCGGACGCGACTCGATAACGGAGCGGGTGAGGCTTCTTCCGATCGCCTCATAATCGTAGGCGGCTTCGAGGGGGCCAAAATCAAATTCGCAGACGTGGATGGCCTGCTTTGGGTAGAGGCGGCCGCATTCGCGGCACTTGAGATTGCTGAAAAAAGGCTTGGACTCCATAACGATTTTCCTGTCGCGCCTCCCCAAGAATGGAGTGAAGAGAAACCTCCGGGCGACAAGGCAGCGCACGGAAACCTCTCATCTTTTCCCCGCTTTCGCAGGGCTGGATTTGGCACCTGGTCCCCGGAAGTAACACTACGAAGTGTCGGTCTCGGGCGGTTGCCGTGGCGTCACAGGGCCAGTCCCTCTGCCACTCTTGATGAAAGCGTGATTACATTAGTGCCGTGCCGCGCTTTGCGTCAATCGGTTTTAAAAAGTTGGTTTTCGCGTACTCCGGTCCCGTTTTGTTTCCCCCTCTTCCCGAGGAGTTTCATTTTTTTTGTGCGGTCCGGATCCCGGGTGAAAACCGGCGGGAAAAGGCGGAAGAAAGCGTGACCCCCGGGGGTTTTTCTGGTTAGATGAAGGCGTAATCCCCCAGACCTATGTTCGGATCCAAACACAAAAAAAAGACGGAGTGGGTTCAGTCGGCGATGCAGCGCTACGAAAAGCCTTTGTTACAATACTCTTACAGTATTGTACGGGACTTGGAAAGGGCGCGCGACGTGGTGCAGGAAACTTTTATGCGCCTGTTCAAGCAGGAGCAGGAGGCGATCGAAGGGCATCTCTCCCAGTGGCTTTTCACGGTGTGCCGGAACTGTTCACTGAAGGTTCTCCGCAGCCAGGAACGGTATATCCATGTGGAGAACACGGAGTTCGAGGGGCGCAGCTCCGAGGATCTCTCGCCCGCTTTCGAACTGGAACGCAAGGAGCGGCTTGCGCGCCTCATGGAACTGGTCGAAGAGTTGTCGGAGAACCAGCGGGAAGTCGTCCGTCTGCGGTTTCAGCATTTTCATTCCTATCAGGAAATCAGCGACATCACTGGGTTGAGCGTGGGCAATGTTGGATTCATTCTGAATGCCGCGATGCGGAACCTAAGAGAAAAGATGGAACGGGATGATCGAGAAGAGAAGATTATCTACCTGACTAAAACCGCTTAGTTTTATGCCCACCCGCCTGCGTCCCATCGACATTACCAACTACGCACTCAATGAACTTGAGCCGCGGGAACGGCTCTATGTCGAATCCATGATGTTTGCTTGCGAAAAGTCGCGCGAGGATGCCCTGGGGCTGATTGAGGTGGCGCGTCTTTTGGAGGAGGGAATGCAGGCGGAGTCCGATGCCTTGGCTTTCGCTCTAGACGAAACGCGCCGGGAGAGGATTTTCACCAGCCAATCCCAGGACGGGTTGCTGCAAAATGTCTGGCGGGCGGCCGCGGCGACCGTGGCGGTGGCGGCATGTGTGGTGTTTTCCATAGCGGCCCCTCAGGTTTGGAATTCTGCAATGCGCCCGATTGCGCAACAGGGCCAGATTCAAAACCAGCAGCAGGTGGAGGCCGCCAATTTGGGAGCGGAACTGGACACTTGGACGACGCTTCTCCAAGCCGCCTCCGTGGCTGCCTTTGGTGCATTGGAGGAGCAGCCCGAGCCCGTTGCGGTTCCGGAGGAGTTTCCCACGCGGATTTTGGTGCCTAAGGGCACGGTGGGTATGCTGGATGTGCCGATGCCCGGGCTGGGCGGTTCCGACGAAAACTGAGGCTGGGTTTGACCTCCGATTCCATGGGGGTCCGGGTACGTTTGGCCGAGTCTCGCGGTGGGAGGTGTCCGGCAGAACAGTGAGCTTCATCGTATGTTTGTCAGTGCTGTGATTTCCCTACTGCGGACCTAATTCCTGTTTCAGCCTCCCTGCAGAGCGCCTCGTGCCGGCACGGCGGGAGTGTTGTGCCTGCCGCCCGATTTTCACAGTCTTCCCCCGCTATGCTCGAAAATCAGATCTCCCGAAGGGATGCCCTGCAGCGTGTCGCTTGGGTTCTTGGCGGCGCGCTTTCTCCCGAGTTAACTGCGGGGCTCCTCGGACAAGTGCTTCACACGGGCGAGCGGGTGCCCGTCACGGAGGAGAACACGAGGCTGCTTGCCGAAATCGCCGATGTGATCATTCCGGCTACGGACACCCCGGGCGCCAAGGCAGCCGGCGCGGAAAAGTTCATCGTACGCGTGTTGCGCGACTGTCACGCGTATCCCGAGCAGGTGGAATTCTACACGGACCTCGACACGATCAGGCGGGAATGCGAGACACGTTATTCGAAGCCTTTTGCAGAATTGACGCCCGCGCAAAAACACGAGCTCGTTTTGCACGCGGCCCGCCGGTTAAAGCGTTTTTTCACACGGATGCGGCAGTTGACGATTGCCGGGTATTTTCAATCCGAGATCGGAGCCACCAAGGCTCTTGATTTCGTCCTGATCCCGGGGCGCTTTGAAGGCTCTGTTCGGATGAGCCCCGGGCAAAAAACGTGGGCTCTCTAGCCCGCTGTGCTTCCTGCTGCGGGTTCCTGTTTTCCTCGAGAACGTTCTGCTTTTTCCTCCATGGCACAATTAAATCTCACCGTAGTCAAAGAGTTGACATATGACGCAATTGTCATCGGGTCAGGAATTTCAGGAGGATGGGCTGCGAAGGAGCTCACGGAGAAAGGGCTGCGCGTACTTTTGCTCGAGCGCGGACGCGTGCTGGAACACGGCGCCGGTTACGAGAACGCAATGAAGAGCCCGTGGGAGTTCCAGTACGGTGGCCGTTTGACGCTCGAGCAGATTGAATCGCATCCCAAGCTTGCTCGCGACTATCCCTACAACGAGATGACCGAAAAGTACTGGATGCGTGACTGCGATTCGCTCTACCGGGAGGAAAAGCGCTTTGACTGGTTTCGTCCCGACATCGTAGGCGGCAAGTCGATCATGTGGGGACGCCAGTGCTACCGCTGGAGCGATCTCGACTTTGAAGCCAACGCA
>JBILWF010000386.1:0-3819 GCA_044370075.1 Chthoniobacteraceae bacterium
ACGGTTCATTTTGGTTTTGGTTTCGCGTGTTTTTCGCTGGGCGTGGCCTCATGCGGGATGGCCGCGGAGCCCTCCCGGCCAAACATCCTCTGGTTGGTGTGTGAGGATTCGAGTGTGGACTGGATTGGATGCTACGGAAACAAGCAGGCGACGACGCCCCACATCGACAAGCTCGCTGCCGAGGGCTTTCGCTACACGCACGCGTATGCCTGTGCGCCGGTGTGCGCCCCCTCGCGCAGCACATGGATCACCGGAATGTTTGCGGTCTCGCTCGGCACGCAGCCCATGCGCAGCCGCTTTGCCATCCCCCACACGCAGATCCGCTACTACCCGGATCTTTTGCGCGAGGCCGGCTACTTTGCCGCCAATTTTCGCAAGACTGACTACAACATTGGGAACCGCCCGGACAAGGAGGCGTGGGATGCTTTTGCCGACAATGCCTGGCAGTTGCGGCGTGCGGACCAGCCTTTCTTTCAGGTGCTCAACTTCGAGGATTCCCACGAGAGCCGCGCGTTCGGCGATATTGAAAAAACGCGCCACTCCGCGGCGGATGTGGTCTTGACCCCCTACCACCCGGATGTTCCGGCCATGCGAAAAAACTACGCTTTGTACCATGATGCGGTGGAGACCATGGATGCGAAGGTCGGGCGGGCCCTCGAGCGCCTCCGCGAGTCCGGCTTGGAGGAGGACACCATTGTCGTGTTTAACTCCGACCACGGGGGCGTTCTTCCGCGCAGCAAACGTTGGCTTTATGACAGCGGCACGCATGCGCCGTTGATTGTCCGCATACCGGAAAAATTTCGCCACCTCTGGCCCGCCCGGAAACCGGGGCAGACCGTGGACCGGTTGGTCAGCTTTGTGGATTTTCCGAAAACATGGCTCAGCCTTGCGGGGGCGGAGGTTCCTGCGCGCATGCAGGGGCGCGTCTTTTTGGGAAAAGCTTCCGAGCCGGAACCGGCGTTTGTGTATGGGTTTCGGGAGAGGATGGACGAGCGGATCGATTCCCAGCGCGCGGTGCGCTCCAAGGATTTTGTCTACATACAGAGTGTTATGCCCAATGTTCCCTGGGGCCAGAACCTCGAGTACCTGTGGAAAATGCCCGCGACGCGCGCATGGGAAAAGGAACATCGCTCCGGGGAAACCAACGCGGTGACGGGTCGCTTCTTCGGCCTCAAGCCCGTGGAGGAGCTCTACGACACCCGCCTCGATCCGCACAACGTTGTGGACCTTGCCGGGGACCCGAGCCACCGGGAGCGCGTTGCGTCGATGCGGGCGGAACTTCGTCGCTGGCAGCTTGAGGTTCGCGACACCGGGCTGCTTCCGGAGGGGGAGCGGGCGCGGCGCGCTGCGGCCAACGGGATCACGATTTATGAAATGGTGCGCCGGGCGGACCTATACCCGCTGGAGAAATATTTGGACGCCAAAGATCTGGCGCTGAAGCGTGACTTCGCCCTGCAGTCGCAGCTTGAGCAGCTCACCCGGGAAACAGACTCCGGGCTGCGGTACTGGGGCGCCTACGGATTGCTACTGCTCTCGATTCAGTCCGCGGATGGAGACGCCCGCTTTGTGGGCGGGGTGTTGGAGAAGCTGCTCGCCGATCCCTGTCCGGAGGTTCGCGCGACCGCAGCCTGGGCTCTTCTCAAAACCAGTTCTGCTGCAGGTGCACGCGAAGCATTGCGTTCTGTTTTGAGCGCGGATCCGGCCGCCGCACTCTTCGCGTTGAACGTATTGGATTGGTCCGGTGAGGCGACTGCCGCGTACTCGGGTTTGTTTGAACAAATTCTCTCGGTTGAGGACCCCGTGTACGCTGGATACCTCAAACGGATGGTGAAGTTCCTGCGCGAAAAATCCTGACCCACAATAGGTTCCGTTGTGGAGCGCGGGCCCGGTCTGTGAACATTTCCCGGCCCGTTGCGGACTCAACAAAAGTGTGCGCCCTGCGCCTCGACATACACCATGTACAGGGACTGGCTTGCCGTCATAAACAGACGGTTGCGCCTCGGGCCTCCGAAACACACGTTGCTGCAGATTTCCGGCAACCGGATGAACCCGATGCGCTGGCCCTCCGGGGAAAAAACATGCACGCCGTCGTAGTCCTCGCCGACCCAGCCCGCACTGGCCCACACGTTGCCGTCGGTATCGCAGCGGATACCGTCGGCGAGTCCCGCGCGGCCGTTCCATTCCATTGAGCAGAAGGATTTTCCAGGGCCGAGTTTTTTTCCATCGAGCACCTCGTAGACCTGGATGTTTTTCGGCGCCTGCTCGTAGTGGGAGGAACCGGTGTCGGCGATGTAGAGTTTTTTGTAGTCGGGGGAGAAGCAGAGTCCGTTGGGCTTGAAGATGGCGTCGGTGACCTGCGTGATTTTGCCGTCGACCGGATCGATGCGGTAAACCGCCTCCTTGATTTCAAGCGGGGCCTTGTTGCCTTCGTAATGACCGAGGATTCCGTAACCCGGATCGGTAAACCAAATCCCGCCGTCGGGATGCACCACGGCATCGTTTGGCGCGTTGAGGGGTTTTCCCGCGAAGGTGGAGGCCAGCACCGTGATGGATCCGTCGCGTTCGTAGCGGACTACGCGGCGGTTGCCGTGTTCGCACGAAATCTGGCGCCCTTCGCGGTCGAAGGTGTTCCCATTGCTGTTGCCCGCCGGAGAGCGCAGCGTGCTGATGTGACCGTCCTCGACCAACCAGCGGTGCTGGGTGTTGTTGGGGATGTCACTCCACATGAGGTAGCCTCCGAGTCCGTTCCATGCGGGCCCCTCGGCCCAAAGCATACCGGTGTGCAGGCGGCGTATTGGGGCGTTGGCCACCTTGTATTTTTTGAAGGCAGGTTCGAGCGCCACCACATCAGGCTCCGGGTAGCGGACCGGGGCGGCTCCGGGGGTGTAGTCGCGCGCGAACAGGGGGGTGGCGGCGAGTGTGCCCAGGGCGGAAAGAAACGAGCGGCGGGAGCTGGAGGGTGTGTTCATGGGGTGGACGGGGGTTGGAAGTGCGGGAGAGCGTGGCGCAAGCCAGGGGGGAAGAAAAGCGGTCTGTCTCGGGTTGTTTTTGGGATCAGCGGGGATTTTTGGACTCGGTGCGGGGGGTGACTTTCTTGAGGCGGGTTTTTCCCCGGGGTGAAGTCTTAGTCTTTGCGCCTGCATTTTTCCCTCGCGCGGGCTTCGCCGTGTTTTTGCGTCCGATGCGGCTGGCGTCCCGGGTGGCGCTCGGGCAAAGCGTCCGCAGTTCGCAGTGAGCACAATCGGGTTTGCGCGCTGCACAGCGGCGGCGCCCGTGCCAGATCAGCCAGTGGCTCACCGCCGCCCAGTGCGCGCGCGGGACGAGGCGCATGAGATCCTGTTCGATTTTTTCAGGGTCGCGATTTTTGGAAAGGCCGAGGCGTTCGGCGAGGCGTTGCACATGGGTGTCGACGACCACGCCGGCGGGTTTTTTGAAGGCGTCGCCGAGCACGACATTGGCGGTTTTGCGGCCGACGCCCGGGAGTGTGGTGAGGGCGTCGAGGGAATCGGGGACTTCGCCCGCGAAGTTTTCTACGAGCATGCGGGCGCAGCCCTGAAGGTGGCGGGCCTTGGCGCGGTAAAAACCGGTGGGCTTGATGATTTTTTCCAGCTCCTCGGGGGGGATTTCAGCGTAGTGGAGGGCGGAGGGACAGCGTGGGAAAAGAATCCGGGTGACTTGATTGACTCGCACATCGGTGCACTGGGCCGAGAGGATGGTGGCCATGAGCAGCTCAAGGGGGCTGGAGTATTCCAGCTCGCAGTGGGCGTCCGGGTAGGTTTGTTGCAGAAGGGCCAGCAGTGGGGCGGCGGAGGCGGGGGT
>JBILWF010000018.1:0-11622 GCA_044370075.1 Chthoniobacteraceae bacterium
ATTTTCTGGGCTTATTTGATCACCTCCAAGCCCGCGGCGTCGGAGACAAACAAGCGACTGGACGCCTTTCGGACTTCGGTTCGCTCAGCCTCTACGTCAATACGACCCTTTTGGATGCGGAGTTTGCCTCCGGCCCTCAAAAAGGTAAGACGCCCATGTATGCCCCGAGGTACATGGTGCGGTCTGGACTCGTCTACCGGACTCCCCAGGAGCGCTTTAAAGTGGCGTTCACCAGCTCGTTTGTGGGAAAGGCGTTTGGTAATGACGACAACTCGCCCCAGTGGAGGGTTCCCTCCTACGCCGTGTGGGATTTGACCGGGGAAGCAAAGCTGTACAAGGAGTTTCTCTCCATCAACTGGGGGGTGAATAACTTGTTTGATAAGAATTACTTTTCCCGGGTGACGGCCACCGGGATTGATCCCGCCCAGGGACGCAATTTTTACGGCGGGGTCTCCCTCAAGTTCTAAGGCCCCGGGTTCGGTTCCCGCCTCCGGGTCGGATGCCCGGGAATATTTTGACTGGAGGCATCGCTCCGGAAGGCGTGGTTCGATTCAGACGGGAAGGAAGTTCTTAAAAAGAAGCTTCCCCCGGGGATGGAGCTTCGGGCGTGTCAAAGCAGCGCCCGGGCGATCTGACGGAGTTTGTGTGTCGGACGGTGCTGCGGTTTGGGTTTGGTGGTTTCGAAGCAAGGAGGTTGGGTATGGGGAGACGGATCTGGGGAGCGGCAGTGTGGGTATTCGGCGTCGGATGCGGGATTTGTGCGGCGGTGGCTTTTATCGGCCCGCCGGCGGGGCGTTACTTCCCTTTAATGGCCCGTGAGAATGCCCCCCCCAATGCGTTCGTGGACGGGGCTTCCGGTACTGGGGAGGAGCGGGACTGGGGCCCCCTCGTTCCGCTGGAAATCCGACGCATCCTTCACTTGGAACCGCACGCCGCCGCGGAAGGTGAGCGCAATGCGGTTTTTCGCTTTTTATGCGAGCTGGCCGACACGGGATCCGTCCGGGTGCAGGAGACGGATCTAGGTTGGGTTGCTGATGCGCTGTTCACGTGGTTGCGGAGGGAAAGACCGGACGCGGATGCGCTGGCGCAGGAGTTGGTCGAGATGGCGCGGAAGGAAACCGTTTTGCCGGAGGTGCGGGAAAGCGCGCTAGTACATCTGGGGCTGTGCGTGGTGAGTGATGTAGCGCGGGAGCGCGTGGGGCGGGAATTAAGTCGCGTAGGAAATGAAAATCCCGCGCATCCGCGGGTGGGAATTGCCCTTGGTTTGTTGGGACGCGGCGTGTTTGTTTCGGCGCAGCCCGAGTGGGTGCGTGAACGCTGCATGGAGCTGGCGGCGGACTCCCAGGCGCACATGCTCTGTCGCGTTACCGCCTTTGAGTTGGCTGCGCATCGCGGCTGGCAGGAGGCGGAGCCCCTCGCCCGGATCCAGTCCGTTTCCGCAGCCGCAACCACCGAGCGGGTCGCCGCATTGCGTGCGCTCGCGGAGGTGGGCAACGACGACACGCTGCGATGGCTCGAAAAGTGGGAACCTCCGCAGGACCCGTTCTTGGCCGCCTGTCTGGACACGGCCCGGCAGAGGCTTCGCTCCCGCGGCCCCAGATTTTGACGCCATGAATCCCGGCTGGTACCCGCCCGCATCGAGAGAGGGAGATTCAGGCTGGAAGGGCGCAGCCGGCTGGGGGGCACCGGTTGAGGGTTTGTCTCCGCGTTCAGAACAGCAATCCCTGCGCCGGCCGGGATTGTGCGGCGGGAATCCCGGGAGCGCCTTGCTGCTGTGCCGCTGGCGCTTCGGAATTCCCGAGCAGGTCCAGGAAGGACTTCTCGTCCAAGATCGCGATGCCCAGCCTTTCGGCTGTCGCGCGTTTGGAGCCCCCGCCTATTCCGGCTATGAGAAAATCCGTGTTCCGGCTCAGTGCATCGGTCACCGTGCCTCCTGCAGCGCGGATCTGCTCGGTAGCTTCCGGGCGCGTGAAAGCGGAGAGAGTTCCTGTGAGAACGAACAATTTCCCAGACAGAGGGCCCTGCGGGGAATCTGCGCTTTCAGCAACGGTCGTTTTGTTTCGTGGTGTTTCATTCCGTGGCGTGATGCCCAGCTCCTGCAGACGAGCGAGCACCTGTGTGCCTTTCGGGGAATCGAAGTAATCCAAAACCGCGCGTGCCACAACCGGTCCCACGGTGGTCACGACCCAATGCGATCCGTCTTTGCGAATGTTTTTTTTGGCGAAGCCTTTTTTCAAAAGGCGCGCCTCCAAAATCTCGGTGGGCTCCGGGGTTTTCTGCCCCTCGGTGAGCAGCAGGGGTTCCTCCCCGGAGTGCTTCTGGCGCGAGGATTTTTTACCCGGGGGCTTATTTTGGCGTTCGGCGGCCAGAGCCACTACATCCTGCAAAATTGGAGAGTGAGCCACCTCTGGAAGGGAGTCGTGCGCTGCGGCCAGTTGGTAGGCGATCGTTTCGCCCACTTCGGGAATTGCCAGTGCATGCAGCCAGCGGGACAGCGGGAGGGAGCGGGAGCGCTGCACGGACTCGGTCAGTTTGCGTGCGTTTTTTTCCCCGAAAATGCGCGGTTCCGAGGGCGTTCCAAGATTCAAAGTAGCGAGTCGCTCCAGGAGCGTTCCCTCTTTTTCGAGTGCGAAAAGGTCGAGGGGATCGTTAAGAATTCCCCGCTCGATGAGGGCGTCGGCGACCACGCCGCCGAGGCCCTCGATGTCCAGCGCCGTTCGTTTGGCCATGTACTCCAGGCGGCGCGTTTTCTGCGCAGGGCACTGCAGGTTGTCGCAGACCCACGCCACGAATTGTTCAGAGCGGTGAATCGGCCCCCCGCAGGCGGGACACCGTCCGCCCAAATGCGCTTCAAAATCAAATGGCACCGTTCCCGGGGGACGCGCCGCCATGTCCACGCAGATCACCGCGGGAATGACCTCGCCCGCCTTCTCGATGGTCACCCGGTCTCCAACGCGGATGTCCTTTCGCGCGATCTCGTCGGCGTTGTGCAGCGTCGCACGGGAAATGGTGCTGCCGCGCAAATGGACTGGTTCGAGTTCGGCCACGGGGGTGAGCACGCCGGTTCGGCCGACTTGGACGGTGATTTTCAACAAACGCGTCTGTGCCTGTTCCGGGAGAAACTTGTACGCACGCGCCCAGCGCGGGGCCCGCGAGGTGAATCCCGCTTTTTCACGCAGGGGAAGGGTGTTGAGTTTGATGACCGCCCCGTCGGTTTCGAAACCGAGGGTGTGGCGGAGGGCCTCGAGTTCTGCAATGGCCTCGAGAACCTGTGCGTTGGAATTGCACAAGCGCCCGAAGGGCGGGACGGGCAGTCCGAGCGAGGCAAACCATGCGAGGAGTTCGCCCTGGGTTTCCGGGGCATCCGGAGGGGTCTGTCCAAGACCGTACACAAAAAGGGCGAGCGGCCTGCGGGACACCAGCGCGGGATCCAGCAGCTTGAGCGAGCCGGCCGCCGCGTTGCGCGGGTTGGCAAAGGCTGTTTCCCCCGAACGTTCCATTTCGCGGCAGAGGCGCTCGAACCCCGCCAGGGGCAGGTAGACTTCCCCGCGCACTTCCAAAACCGGCGGGGCTTTGTGGAGCTTCAGAGGCAGGCTGCGGATGGTTCGCAGGTTTGCCGTGATGTCGTCCCCGGTTTCCCCATCGCCGCGCGTGGCCCCCACGGTGAATGTGCCGTTTTCAAAGCGAAGCGCCACCGCGATGCCATCCACCTTGGGTTCCACAAACCAGTCCAAGGTTTTTTCGGGCAGGAGTTTCTCCACCGAGGCAATCCATTTGCGCACGCCCTCGGGTCCGTCCTTGTCCGCATACAGATTGTCCAGCGACAACATGGGCACGCCGTGCGTGTAGGGAGCAAAGCCGGTGGTGGGCGCTCCGCGCACGCGGAGGGTTGGGGAGTTGGGATCGCGGTGCTCGGGGTGGGCGGATTCGAGGGCTTGAAGTTCCAGCAGCAGTTCGTCGTAGGCACGGTCGGAGAGAACGGGGGAGCCTTTCTCGTAGAGGCGGTCGTGGGAGCGGATTTCCTCGCGGAGCTGGAGGATTCGGGAGAGGGCATTCATGAGTTGGCGCGCGGCATTTTCGGGCTAAGGTTCGGCGGGAGAAGGCCTAAATACGGGTGGAAGCGGGAACCGCATTTAATTCAACACGCATGAAGCGTGCGTGCGGGAAACCCTAATAAACTAACTGTCAGAGTGTTAAAACTGTAAAAGAATCGTGAGGGAAAAGTAATAATGCAGGAATCGCATCGCTAAACTCAACGCATTCAGTCATTAACTACATTTGCTTGTTCGCATTTCTCGTGTACGTTTTCCCCATATGAGCTTTTTCCGGACTTATCTTGCCGATGTTTTGCGCACCCACGACTGGACCCAGCAGCACCTCGCTAATTTGCTGGACACCGACCAGGCCAGTGTCTCGCGCTGGATCTCCGGACGGTCCGTGCCGGACAAGCGCAGCCTCGGAATTTTACTGAAGGTTTTGCCCGCAAAACACCGGGGCCATCTGCTGGCTTCCTACCTGATGGATATGATTCCCGAGGGATGCGAGGGGGCCGTGAGTTTGAATGCGCAGGAGGGTGAGGGATGGGAACCGGCGGTTCGCGGCCCGGAGTTTCCCGCGCACATCGAACCGGAGTTGAAGAAGCATCTGGTTTTTTTCACCAACCTCGCCTCCCAGTCGCACGACGTGCGCCGGGTTCTGTCGATCCTGTACGCGCTGCTTTCCGAACGGAAAACCCGCCGTGTCCGCGCGTAATCGCGCGTAATCCGTTGTCATTCACACGCCCGCGGGAAGGAGATTGCCAAAACCCTGATCGGCGGGCGGGAAGTGCTCCATTCCCGGACGGACTTGGAGGAGAGCATCAAGGGGAGACGTGGCCGCGTAAAAGAGCCTTTGGGGAAACGCATGCGCCCCAGTTCCCAGCAGTAACGTGGCAACGGGACCGAGTCGCGATACACGGTCGTGGTGTCCTCTGGAACAGCACAAAACACCCGGGCGTCTCCGGTTGCCATGCCGGGAGCTCGTCAGGAATGACCTTATCCGGTGGTCCTCAGGCCGCTGGCAATCGCGTTGATGGAGAGCAGCAGTTCCGGCAGCAGGGCATCTGCCTCCTCGGATTTGTGCTCAGCCAGAAGCCGTCTCCACCGCGCCAGGAGGGCGATTTGTTGCGCATGCAGAATGCGGAGCGCCTCGCTGCGCAGTTCCAGAGTGCGGAGCATGCGCGGACGCCGGTTGCCGAGGGAACGCCCGCGAAGGCGCTCGAGCATTGCGTGAGTGCGGTGCCATTCCCCGCGTATCTGATCTAGAAATCGTTTCCGCACAACGGTGTCCGTCACGAGTTCGCCGTAGGCTCCCATGAGTTCGGGATCTGCGCTCGCAAGGGAGCTTTCCACATTCGTGAGGACGTACCGCCAAAAGGGCCATGTCTGAAACTGTTCCGCAAGACGGTCCATCTCCGCGGTGGAAAGCGACTCCAGAGCCGACCCGAGTCCGTACCATCCGGGCACGTAAAAGCGGGCTTGGCTCCACGAGAAAACCCATGGGATGGCGCGCAGATCTGCGAGGCTGGGTTTGCCCGTGCGGCGCGAAGGGCGTGATCCGATCCGGCTGTTTTCCAGGGCGTCTATCGGAGTCGCCTGCCGGTAAAAGGTGAGGAAATCCTCCGCGTCCAGCAGGCCGCGGTAGGCCGCCCGGCTGGTCTCTGCCAGACGCTCCATAAGGGACATTCCTTCGGGGTCTTCCGCACCGCGTTGGGCGTGATGCGCGGTGGTTCCCGTGACCCCGGCGAGGAGCAGTTCGAGATTGTAGGTGGCGGTTGTGGAGTTGGCGTATTTTTGGCCGATAGTTTCCCCCTGCTCGGTGAGCCGCAACTGGCCGGTGAGGGAACCGTGCGGTAGGGCTTCCAAAAAGCGGTGAGTCGGGCCCGCTCCCCGGCTGACCGTTCCGCCCCGGCCGTGGAAAAACCGGAGCGCGATGCCCTCTTCGGCTGCCACGGAGGTGAGATTTTTCTGGGACTTTTGGAGGCTCCACTGGCTGGCCAGAATTCCGCCGTCCTTGTTGCTGTCGCTGTACCCCACCATGACCTGCTGGAGGAGCTCCGTGGGACGGCCTGCTTGTTTGGCGTAATAGGCGAGGCTGGCGCGGGTGACGGGTTGTTGGAGAAAAGCCCGCAGCATCTTAGGGGCACCTTCCAAGTCTTCGATGGTTTCAAACAGCGGCACGACGGGCAGAAGGCACACAATCCCCTCGGGGAAGGAGCGTAGCAATCCCGCCTCCCGGGCCAGCACGTAGACCACCAGAAGATCCGAGAGGCGGCGCGTCATGCTCACTATGAGCGCGCCAATTCCGCGGCTGCCGTTGCGCTCAGTATAACGCGCCAGCTCCCGATAGCATCCCAGAACGGCGTCCGCCTCCGGCCCCGCGGAGGCGGAGGGGTGCAGAAAGGGCCGCGGGGAGCGGAGTTCCTTTTCCAAAAACCGCAGACGTTCCATCTCGGACCAATCGTCCCACGAATCCCCCGAGAGCCCTGCGGCGCCCAGGAGCTGCGTGAGGGCCTTGGCGTGAAACACGGAGTTTTGGCGGATATCCAGCTGCGCGAGGTGGAATCCAAACACTTCCACGGCGCGCCGTACCGTCGCCACGTCTGCATCCACCAACCGGTGTGCGCCAACCTCCTCGAGCGAGCCGGCCAGCGCGTCCAAATCGGACCGCAGCTCGTGCGGATGCCGGTAGCAGCCAGGCGTTTCTCGCAACTGAACGCTCTTGCCCGGTGCTTGCTCCAGGGGAAGGCGCGCAGACATCAATTCCACACAACGCCGCCACGGTTCGTCCCTGCGGGAAACGGCCGGCAGGCTGCTTCCCAACGCATCGGAGTGCTTTTGAATGGCAGCTAGCAGACTTTGCGGGGGATCTTGCATCCAGGAGGTGAGCGACAGACTTTCGGCGAGGGCGCTCAGGGAGTCGCGCAGAACAACCAGAGCGTTAATGCGCAGCAGTTCGAGCGTCTCTGCGGTGACTTCGGCCGTGACGCCGGGATGCCCGTCGCGGTCCCCACCCACCCCGGTCCCGAATCGGATGCGCGGCAGCACGCCAGGGGTTCTCAAAAGTGCCACATCGTAGCCCGCATCGGTCCACGCCTGACGGAGGCGTTCGTCTAAAAGCGGCAGCACGTTGGGGAATACATCCCGCAGGTAGTGCAGCACGTTGCGCCGTTCGTCCGCGAGAGTGGGTTTTTCCAACAAAATCTCCCCCGTGCGCCAGAGTCTCTCCAGCGCTGCCTTAACCGAATCGCGCAGGGTTCGAGCCCGTGCCCGAGACAGATTCGCGGTGGAAAACTGTTCCAGCAAACCATAGAGCACGCGATGCTGATCCAGAACGGAGAGCCGTTTGGCTTCCGTCGGATGCGCCGTGAGAACGGGTTCGACCCGCACCCCGCGCATGACATCCGCAAGCTCCGTTCCCGTGACTCCGGCGGCGCGCAACCGGGCAAGCTGGTCCGCCCATGTTCCTGATTCGGGAGCCCTCTCCGCACCGGCTTCGCCCCGCTCCCGCCATTCCCGCGTCTGGGCTGCGGCGTTTTCCTCAACCATGTTCAGCAACTGGAAAGCCACCGAGAGTGCGAGCCCCAGGCGCTCCGGCGCTTCCTCCACGGGCGCGGTTTCGTTTCGCCACGGGAGGTGGCGTGCCAAATCCCCATGTCCCATCTCGGTAAGCACCTCCGAGAAACATTCCATTAAAAACTGCAGGTCGCGCTGCATGCGGGCGAAGCCCATCTGCACAAGGTCCGGCGTCTCGGCTTTCATCGGGGGTGGAGTGTGCCTGCCCTGCGGCGGGCATGAAAGCCCATTCTAGGCGGGTTGCCGGGAGTCTCCCGTGTTTTGCCCGAGCCGCACTCCGGCACCGCCCGGGGGGGCGTTCCGCTCCCGTTTTGAACCCCTCAACGTATCCCGCGTCTCCTGTGATTCTTGGGCGATTCCACGCAGCCGTTCCCCGTTTGCTTTAGAGGCTGGAACCTTCCACGGTGCCCTGATTGACTCCGCGCGTGGCTTCTCCCCAAATTCCCGCGCCGTCCCCGCCCCAGCAGTCTCTGACTCCCGGCGGAAACCTCCGTTGGTTGATGGTCTTCATGGCCTTCTCGGCCACCACTATCAACTACATCGACCGAGCAAACCTTGCGGTGGCTTCCGAGTTCATCAAGAAGGACCTGAATCTCACGGACTCCCAGACAGGGTGGCTGTTGGGGGCTTTTTTTTGGACGTATGCGGCCTGTCAGCTGCCCTCGGGGTGGTTCATAGATCGTGTGGGTGCTCGGATTGCCTACGCCGCCGCGGTGGTATGGTGGTCCTTTTTCACCGCCGTTGCCTATTTTGCACGGGGGTTTGCATCCTTTTTTGGAATGCGTTTGCTCCTTGGGGTGGGGGAGGCTCCCGCGTATCCCACCAACGCGAAAATCGTCTCGGAATGGTTTCCCCGGCGGGAACGGGCTTTTGCCACCAGTATTTTTGACAGTGGCAACCGGGTTGGAACCGCGCTCACAATGCCCATAGTCTCCGCGATCATCGCCGCCTTTGGATGGCGCATGTCTTTCATCATCACCGGGGCCATCGGCTTTGTGTGGACCGTCTTTTGGTTGTGGATTTACAAGCCCCCGGCGCACCATCCCTGGTTGAGCGCTCAGGAACGCGCATACATTGAATCCGACCAACCCCCTGCGGTGAAACCCTCCTCGGGCAAAACCGTGCGGTGGAGGGATCTGTTCCGGTACCGGATGATCTGGGGAATGATGATGGGCTTCTTCTGCCTGAACTTTGTGATCTATTTTTTCAGCACGTGGTTTCCCACTTACCTCAAACGGGCCAGGGGATTTGACCTCAAACAGATGGGTTCCATCGGCATGATACCCGCCCTTGTGGCCGTGTTGGGTGGTTTTCTGGGGGGCATTCTTTCCGACCGCCTCGTGCGCAGCGGAATGCCGCTTAACCGCGCCCGTAAAATACCCCTGGTTTGCGGCATGGCCATGTCCTCCTGCATCGCCCTCTCGGTATTTGTTGAAAGCAACGCCGCGGCCATCGCGCTCATGTCCCTGTCGTGGGCAAGCCTGTCCTTCGCGGCGGCCAGCGTGTGGTCGCTTCCCGCGGATGTGGCGCCCACGCGCGATCACGTGGGTTCCATCGGGGGAATCCAGAACTTCGCCTCCAACCTCGCGGGGGTCTGCATCGCCTCGTTTGTTGGAACCATGCTCGAAAAAACGGGGGGCTTCGCCGTTCCGCTCGTCGTGGCGGGATCCTTTTCCCTGCTGGGGGCCTTCTCGTATCTGTTTATAGTCCCCGAAATTCGGCCGATCGAAATTCGCGACTAGCCGGTGCGCGGATTATTTTCCGCGCGGGCATGGATCGGCATTGAGGTTGCGCCGTTTCCGTTTCTACCCTCGGACTCCACTCCAAATTGATCCCGCATGTCTGCATCGCTACTGTTTCGAAACGGCCGCATTATTGATCCCGCAAACCGGAGAGACGCTGTGGGTGATTTGCTGGTGGTGGACGGGGTCATTGCAGTGGCGGGGACGCCGGTGCCGGATTCCGTCGAGGTGGTGGATTGCACCGGTTTGATTGTGGCGCCGGGTCTGATTGATCTGCACGTGCACCTGCGCGAGCCGGGCCAGTCCGCCAAGGAAACCATCGCCACGGGCGCGCGTGCTGCGGCTGCGGGCGGGTTCACCACCGTGGTGTGCATGCCCAACACAGCGCCGGTGATCGACAGCGCCTCGGTAGTTTCTTGGGTGGTAGAAAAGGCGCAGGCCGAGGCCTGCGTGAACGTGCTTCCGACCGGGGCCCTCTCCAAGGGGCTCGCGGGGGAGGAACTCGCCCCGATCGGTGCCCTCAAAAAAGCGGGGGTTGTCGCGCTCACCGACGATGGCAAGTGCATCCAGAACCATGAACTCATGCGCCGCGCACTCGAGTACGCCCGCATGTTTGGTCTCACGGTGATGGATCACTGTCAGGACTACGCTTTGGTGGGCAAGGGCGTAATGCACGAGGGTTATTGGAGCACGGTGCTCGGGCTTCCTGGATGGCCGGCTGCCGGGGAGGAGCTCATCGTGCAGCGCAACGCCACCCTCGCCGAACTCACCGGCACCCCCATCCATTGCCAGCATCTGAGCGCGGCGGGAAGCGTGCGCATTCTGCGCGAGGCCCGGAGCCGCGGAGTGCCCTTGAGCGGCGAGGTATGCCCGCACCACATCGCGCTGACCGACGCCGCGATTCAGGGGTACGACTCCAATTTCAAAATGAACCCGCCCTTGCGCAGTGAGGAGCACGTGGAGGCGCTTTTGGAGGGAATAGCGGATGGCACTATCACGGTTTTGGCCAGCGACCACGCGCCGCATTGTGCTTTCGAAAAAGAAGTCGAATTTGACCAGGCCCCTTTTGGGATTCTCGGACTCGAAACCCAACTTGGTCTCTTCATCGATATTTTGGTTCACAAACGCAAAATTGTGGACATTGCGCGGCTCATTGAACTGTACACGGTGAATCCCGCCCGCCTTCTCGGCTTGTCGGCGGGGACTCTGACCGCCGGAGCGCCGGGCGATGTGACGGTCATCAACCCGGGCCTCGAATGGACCGTGGATCGCGAGGAGAGTTTTTCACTAAGCCGCAATACGCCCTTTCACGGCTGGGAATTAAAAGGGCGGGCCGTGCGAACCGTCGTCGCTGGAAAAACCGTGTGGAGCAAGTGAGCAAATGCATCAACGGCCGGTGCGCCTTGCATTTCGAAAGGTACGGAAGTTTTTGTTGGTGATTGAGAAGAGAAATCGTGTTGGGTAATTTTCACAGTACCATGCGCAGCTTTCGTTTATTAACCGTGGCGTTTGGAGTTTCCTCCTCCCTTACAGCCTTGTCCCTCAATATGTGCGCTCAGGAGTCCTTGGAGCGAAACATCGAATCGCTCATCCGCATTGGTGCGGAGGGGGAGGGAAATGAATCGGCATCCGGTGCGGTAAAAAAACTCGTGGATGAGGGTCCTTCGGTTTTGCTCCCGGTTGTCAGCGCGGCGGGCAAGGGTAGCGCGGTGGCGGACAACTGGCTGCGCGTGGTGGGTAATGTGGTGGTGGACCGTGCGCGTGCCGCGCGGACCCCGCTGCCGCTTGCGGAACTTCAGGCATTCATTCGCGATACGAACCGCCATGAATCGGCGCGCGTTCTTGCTTTTGACCTGCTCATGCAGGCCGATGCTGCCGCGGCGTACACTTTGGAGGCCGCCTTGCTGCACGATCCGGTGCAGTCCCTGCGCCGGGGGGGCGTTTCCAAACTTATCGATGCCGCATCTAAGGCGGAGTCTTCCGAGGCGAAGCAACGCTGGATGGAGGCCCTCTCCGCGGTCCGCGACGAGGATCAGACAAAAACCGTGGCGGCCGCCTTAAAAAAACTCGGAGTGGAGGTGAATCTCCCGAGGCACTTTGGTTTTTTAACGCGCTGGCATATTATTGGACCGTTCGACAACACCGAGCGCAAGGGATTCGACTCGGTCTTTGCTCCGGAGAAGGCGGTTGAATTGGGCAAAGCCTGCGACGGAAAAGGAAAGTCCGTCCAATGGCAGCCGTTGGAGTCAAACGACGAGTACGGAAAG
>JBILWF010000388.1:0-3816 GCA_044370075.1 Chthoniobacteraceae bacterium
CGGGATCTCAGGTGTCGACAAACCGCCTGCCGGCTTCCCGCTGCTGCACCAGGGGTGAAGACCGAGAAGATAGCGATATGAAACTCGTCTTCGCATCCATTTTAAGGTCGGCCGTGACGTACCAGCCCTACCCTCCGCACCACCGCATCGCCGGCAACCGCCGCAGCGGGGCTCTTTTCGCACTGCTGGCCGTCGCATCGCTTCTTGCCTTCCATCCGGCCTCCGCCTTGGAAGTGGATTTCCGGGCTACAGCGGCACATGACTTCATTGAATTTGAATGGAGCCTTTCCCCGGACCAGCGCGACGTGCTGCCGGAGGGCGCGTCCATTCGCGTTTTTGAAATTCCGGGCCATTCGGCTGCGCACGGAGACTTCGATAACCCAAAAAACAACGCCCTCGTTCAGGTGCCGGCCGCGTCCACATCCGCGCGCATCCCGCGTTTTTCGGGGAAAACCGACCGGATTTTTTCCCGCTTCGTCCTGAGCGCGGGCGCCCCGCCCCACGCCATCCGCTGGGTGACTGATTTTTCCGACCCCGCTCGAAGAAAAAATCCGCCAGGTTCCGCGACGTCCAAAAAGGGATTGGCCTGTTTGGTGGACACACAGGACGCCCTTGATTTGGGCATCAAACAGCTCAATCAAAACATCGTCATCAATACCCTCCTCGACCTCCATTCGGCAGAACCTCCACTTTTTTTCGAATACGAGGGCCGCCGCATCGGGCTGAATTCCCGCGGTGTTGCCGCGTTGGATCGCGACCTACAAACCGCCCACAAGAACGGCCAGCGGGTTACCGGAATTCTGCTCAATCATCTCGGTAAAACAACGGATCCCCGGTCCCCGCTGATCCACCCGCTTACCCCGCTGGAGAGCGTCCCGATAGGTCCGGCAGCCTTCAACACGGCCACGGAGGAAGGTCTTTTTCACCACCGCGCAGTCGTCCACTGGCTGGTTGAGCGATACACGCGTCCTGAAGCGACATTCGGCCTTCTGGCCGGACTGGTCGTTGGAAATGAAATGCAGAGTCACTGGTCCTGGTATCATCTCGGACCGCGTCCCGCGCAGACCGTGATTGAAGAATACGCTCACGCGCTCCGAATCACGGATCTTGCCGCGCGCAGCCTGCATGCGGATTTTCGCTGCTACGTTTCGCTCGACCATCATTGGGGGCTTTCGGCCTCCCGGAATCCACTCCGCGGATTCTCCGGAATCGAGGCCCTCGATGGAATCCAACGGATAACCAAAGCAGGTGGAGATTTCCCCTGGGCTGTGGCGTTCCATCCGTACCCGGAAAACCTTTTTGAACCCGCCTTTTGGAAGGATCGCACCGCCCCCCTGCGCATGGACGCGCCCCGCGTGTCGTTTCGCAATCTCGAGGTGCTGCCCGCGTTTTTGGAACAGCCCCGGTTTTTATTTCGGGGAGCACAACGCCCAGTGGCTCTCACCGAGCAGGGATTTCACTGCCCCGAGGGCGCCGATGGGGAGGCCTTGCAGGCGGCAGCCTATGCGTTGGCGTGGAAGAAAATTTCCCAGATGCCTTCCATCGAAAGTTTTCTTTACCACCGGCATGTGGATCACCCCCACGAACACGGGCTGCGTTGCGGAATCCGCGAGTACGATGGCGCAGCGAAACGGGGTGTGGGGCGTGCACGCAAAATCCACGCGGTAGTCCAAGCCGCAGGGGGCCCTCGGGAAGATGCGGCATTCGCTTTTGCGCTGCCGATCCTCGGACGCACCGGGTGGGACTCCCTGATTGCACTGTCGGTGTCTCCCACAAACACCGCACCCGGAAGCCCGGAGTCGGTGCTTCAGCACCTTTTGCACACCCCCGAGGAACCCGAGGCGAACAACCTCCAGTCTGTGCAAAAATGTACGGTCGAAATGGAAGGACGCGGGACGGGGGAGGCCGTGCTTTTGCATCCCAAATCGCAAGGAGCCGGCCGCTGGGTGTTTAAAGAAATCTTGCTACCCCCGTTGCAAAAAGGACGCTGCAAAATTCAATTTGAGCTGAGGCTCAACCATCCGAAAAGCGGAGGTGCCGGGTTCTTCGTCGAAATCAACGGTCAGGAACGACTTCGTGCGGCTCTTTCGGGAGGGGACCACTCGGCACATACAGTCGATCTAAGCCCCTTTGCGGGGCAAACAATCCGCGTGGCACTCGGGGTCGATTCCCAAGGCGATCCGTCCTATGACTGGTGCACTTGGATTGAGCCGAGAATCCTCTTAAACGCGTTACCGAACGGGCACTCCGAGAACCCGTAAGTCGCTCTTCCGACGGAATGGGCAAGACCATCCAAATCGTTCTGCTTTTCAGGAACAACCAACTTTTGACTTCCCGAGGGAATTCAAAAAACTAGCATCACGGCGGCGCCACCCCGGTGCCTTCCCACCTCAAATCCTCTGAAGGCCTTATGATTTTTTCACTCGCCGCCGCGGATGCGGCACAAGCTGTTGTAGAGCACGCCGCCGAACCAATGTCCACCGGGCGTGTCCTCTTTGCCGCAGGACTGGCCGCCATCGCGATGTCCTCGGTCGTAATCGGTGCATGGCTGGGACTGACTTTTAAGGCGAGTGAAAAACTCATCGCCAACATTCTGGCCTTCGGTTCGGGCGCGTTGGTAAACGCCCTCGCCGTGGACCTTGCCTTCGGGACCACCCAGCACCTCGTAAATGAGCATGTCTCCAACATCACCGCGTGGTCCATCGTGGCCGGCGGTTTTTTCGCAGGTGGCCTCGTCTACTTTACCTGTAACCGCCTCGTTGCGCACTTCGGGGGAGCGGCACGCCACAAAACCACGGCGCGCGCCTACGCTCTCGAGCGCAAGCGGGAGGAGGCCAAAGTGCTCCTGGATCGGTTGGGAAAAAACGCCGTGCTCCGCTCTCTGCCGCCCTCCGAGATCGACGGTTTGCTTCCGTATATTCGCGACTTCAAGCTCGAGTCCGGGAAAGAACTTTTTCACCAAGGGGAAACAGGTGACGCGATGTACCTCATTGACGAGGGACAACTTGGAGTATTCATTGAAACCCCTGCGGGTGAATCGACTGAGTCCAAGCGCATTGCGGAAATCAAAGGAGGAGACATTGTGGGGGAGATGGCGCTTCTGGGCGGGGGAACCCGCAGCGCAACGGTGAAAGCCGAGACCGAAGTCGAGGGAATGCGCATTGAGAAGGAGGACTTTGACCACCTGCTGCACGAATCGCCGCAAATGAAGGCCGCGGTCAAACAACTCGCCGACCTGCGCACACTCGACAGCATCAAACAGCAGGCAGCCCATCTCGACAGCGAGGCGTGGGCTAAAATGGCGACCCAGAGCATCCGCCAGATGAGCAAAGGCGAGATCGATCAAGCCCTCGCCGAGCATGGAGGCGGCAGTCCGCTTGCGATCTGGATTGGGAACATCCTCGACGCCATTCCCGGCTCGCTGGTCATCGGAGCGACCTTTGTGGGCTTCTCAAAATTCAACCCGACCCTGTTGATTTCGGTGTTTCTGGCGAACCTTCCCGAAGCCATGGCCAGCGCAAACACCATGCGGCAGGCCGGTTATTCCAAGCTGAAAATTTACTCTCTCTGGGGCTCTTTGGTCATCATAGGTGCCGTGTGCGCCGCGGTGGGAAACATTGTTCTCCCGACGGCACCCGTGCACATCCTCGGACTGTGTGAGGCCATCGCCGGAGGCGCCATCCTTGCCTTGGTAGCGCAAGTCATGTTCCCGCACGCCTACGAAGAGGGCGGCGACGTGGTCTCCCTCAGCACCATCGGGGGATTCACCGTGGCGTTCCTCCTCACCGCACGGGATATCCTGCCGCATGCCCACTG
>JBILWF010000019.1:0-11618 GCA_044370075.1 Chthoniobacteraceae bacterium
GAACTTTAACGTCCAGTTCGTGTTGCCAGGAGATAAACGCGTTTCGGGATGCTTCGAGGCTGATTTCATAGCGACCCGGGTGCAGAAAAACACATTCACCGGTCCATGTATCATTCCCTTGGGGAATGGGATGCATGGGGGAATAATTCCACTCAAGGGCGCCGCTGCGACGCCATTTGAGCGAAGCGGAGACAATGTCATGACCGTCCTTGAAGATGTCAGCTTCGATTATAAGCGGTTCTCCCTGAACTCTTTTTAAGGGATAAAATCCAGCCCCTTCAAGGGGTCTGACGTTTTCGATGACAACCGTTGCGGGTCGTAATGCCATGAAATCAAGGAGATTAAATTTAAAAGGGCCACCGGAGGCGAGGGGGAAAAGAAATTCTTTTCCACCATGGAAGCGGTTTGCCGGTCGGCATTTTTGAAATGATTTTTTCCAAATTCTCCGAAGGGACCACGGCGGTTTTGTGGATGCTTATGGGAACAACCGGAACGTCATTGGTGTCCGTGGGTAGTGCGGCGTAGGCTTCCAAAACATCCAGGCCACGAACGACTTTTCCAAACACGGTGTATTTGCCGTCCAAATCGGACAGGGAGTCGAGACAGATGTAAAACTGGCTGCCGTTGGAAAGTTTACGGGGATTCACGGTGTCGGCCATGCGGCCCATGGCAACGGCTCCGCGAGTATGTTTGAGACGAATTTCCGGTGCCAGAGTGTATCCGGGACCGCCCGTGCCCAGGTCGCCGGTATCTTTTTTCCGGCTCAGCGGATCTCCCATTTGAACTAGTACGCCGGGTAAGAGCCTGTGAATTCGTGTTTTTTGATAAAAGCCTTTTGATGCAAGTTTTTTGAAATTGGCACAGTGGGCTGGCGCCCCGGATTCGGCTAATTCCACCACCACGGGACTGGACAGAAGCCCTTCTCGTTTAAACTGGATCACCACCATATCCGCTCCGGAAGCGAGGACGGCGTGGCAGACCGCCCAAAGGGCACTCAATCGCAATAAGGAACGGGACATAAAGGCTTGGAAGCAGAAAAGCGGTTTAGGAACCAAAGAGGCGCCCTTCAAGAAACGCACTCAGGAAGGGGAAGAGCGAGAATTTCTTCGCCGGTTTCCAAAACAAAGCGGTTTTGCGAAAAGGAGGTTTTTACGTAACCAAGACCACGCGGGCCTTCGGAAGTATTGGCGACACTGGTAAGGGTGCCAGCCTCGGAACCGGGTCGTCGGTCGGAGTCTTGGGGATACAGGGGTGCACCGGGTGAGGGCAGGGTAGGGGAGGAAAGCTGCCAGCGCAGGAGCTTACGGTGGAGCCGGCCTGCGCTTTTGATGCGGGAAAGAATTTCCTGACCGATGTAACAGCCCTTGTGGTAGGCGATGTGGGTTCGGTCGAGACCGGCTTCTGGTGGCAACATGTTTGGCTCCAATTCTTTGCCCCATGCGGGTATGCCGTTCAAGACGCGCATGGATTCCCAGTCTTTTTCCGATGCAGATTGTTTGCCAAGGACCTGCCCGAGAACGTCCCACGCCTCACGGGAAATGCGGATATCCCAGCCGGGAAGGCCAAGCCGGCACGCCTTGTAGCGGGGGAAGGGATCTAATACGGCGGGATGGGATGGAGAATCAGTGAGAACATGGATAAGACGCACGTCGGGATCCGGGGAGATGTGGACGTCATCGGCGATGAGATATTTTTCGAGGCGTGCGTGGAGGGACTCTTCCAATTCGAGAGGGGCATCTACAAGAAGGGCGTCTTCGGTGGCGGCGACGAAGACCTCGGCCTGGAGGCGTCCTTTTGCATCGGTGACGCAGGAAGGAACGGTGTGACCCGGGAGAAGGGTTCGGAGATTTTGGGTGAGTTGTCCGTTGAGATAGCGGATCCTGTCGGGACCGGTGATGCGGAGGTGGGCGCGGAGCGGCAGTAAAAACATGAGAGCAGGGGAGGGAGGAGGGTTGGAGGAGAAAACGTCCGCTGTAGTGACCCTCGGAGGGAGGGAAAGGGGGTCTGGCGGGGCTTATACGCGTTTTTCGGGGAGTTTCCGGGTTTTTGCCGGGCGGGAAGTGGCTTTTGACGGATAACAGACCGGGAAATGGCAGCAGAGGGAATCAGGCGGGCTCGTGCCACTGGCTTTTGGGGCGTTCGATCAAAAGGGAGAGGAGGGCAAGGTCGGAGGGAGTAACGCCGGAGATGCGGCCGGCTTGGCCGAGGGTGGCGGGGCGAAAGCGGAGGAGTTTCTGGCGGGTTTCCATCCGGAGGCCGCGGACGCGGGAAAAGTCGAGATCGGGTGGAAGGGGTTTGGCGTCTTGGGAGCGGAGCTTTTCGACGGCGGCATGCTGGCGGGTGATGTAGCCTTCGTAGCGGAGTTCGGTTTCGACGGCCTCCCATGCATCGGGGGAGAAGGGGGTGCGCAATTCGGAGGGGAGGGCGGTCCAGGAGGTTTCGGGGCGGCGGATCCACTGGGCGAGTCGCCCGTCGCCGTAGCGGGTGGCATGGGTGAAGGTGCGGAGGGCTTCGATTTCCGCGAGGCGTTTCTGGCAGACTGTCCAGCGTTCGGAGTCGACGAGACCGGCGGCGTGGGCGAGAGGGGTGAGGCGGAGGTCGGCGTTGTCGTTGCGCAGCAGAAGGCGGTGTTCGGCGCGGGAGGTGAACATGCGGTAGGGTTCCTCGGTCCCCCGGGTGACGAGGTCGTCGACGAGGACACCCAGGTAAGCGTCGGCGCGGCTCAGGAGGAAGGGGGGATTGCCGAGAACGCGAAGGGCGGCGTTTGCGCCGGCGAGCAGTCCCTGGCCGGCTGCCTCCTCGTAGCCGGAGGTGCCGTTGATTTGTCCCGCGAAGTAGAGGCCGGGAACGAGGCGGGTTTCGAGGGTGGCGTGGAGCTGGGTGGGGGGACAGTAGTCGTATTCGACGGCGTAACCCGGACGGAGGATTTCGGCTTTTTCGAGTCCGGGGATGGTTGCGAGAAAGGCGGCCTGGACCTCCAGAGGGAGGGAAGTGGAGATGCCGTTGACGTAGAATTCGCGGGTGTGGCGGCCTTCGGGTTCGAGGAAAAGCTGGTGGCGCTCCTTGTCGGCGAACTTGACCACCTTGTCCTCGATGGAAGGGCAGTAGCGGGGGCCGACTCCGGCGATGCGCCCGGCGTAGAGGGGGGAGAGGTGCAGGTTGTCGCGGATGAGAGCGTGTGTGGCGGGGTTGGTATAGGTGCTCCAGCAGTTCATGTGTTCCACGTGGAACACGCCGTCCTCCCACCGGTTGAGGGTGAAGATTTCGCTGGGGCCGCCGGTAATCCGGTGCGGAAGGTGGGTGAAGGGGCGGGGAGGGGTATCGCCCGGCTGCACCTCGCACCGCGTCAGGTCGAGGGTGCGCCCGTTGAGCCGGCAGGGAGTGCCAGTCTTGAAACGGCCCACCTCAAACCCCAGCTCCCGCAGGCTGTCGCTGAGGGTGGACACGCCGTCCCCGAGCCGGCCGCCCGCCGCGTTTTGAAGACCTACGTGAAGCAGGCCCCGGAGAAAAGTGCCGGTCGTCACCACCACCGAGCGGGCGTGGATGCGCATGCCCAGGCTGGTTTCCACCCCCCGGATTCCGTCCGCATCCCGCAGCAGCCGCGTGGCGTTTCCCTGGCGAAGGACGAGTCCCGGGGTGTCCTCGAGCACCGCCTTGGCCCGGAACTGGTAGGCCTTCTTGTCGCACTGGGCGCGGGGGGAGCGCACGCTGGGTCCCTTGGCCGCGTTCAGCATCCGGAACTGGATGCCTGTGGCGTCGGTGTTCAGTCCCATGAACCCCCCGAGGGCATCAATCTCCCGCACGATCTGCCCCTTGGCCTGCCCGCCGATGGCGGGGTTGCAGGACATCTGGCCTATGGAGTCCAGGTTTTGAGTGAGCAGCAGGGTGCTTGCTCCCAGGCGGGTGGCGGCCAGGGCGGCTTCAATGCCCGCGTGGCCCGCCCCCAGAACCAGCACGTCGTAGGTGAGCGGATCGGTGTACATGCAAGGGGATAGCCTAACACCGGCAGGGGAGGGGCCGGTAGAAAATTCCGGCCCGGCCCCGTGTTCCACGTGGAACAAACCCCGCCCGCCGGGTTGTCTCTCCGCAGCAGCTCCGCGGCTTGATGCCTCTTCCCCCACCGCGGTAGGCTGCCGCGATGGACGCCACTGCCGCACGGGACTGGTTTGAAAACAATTTTCGCGACCGCGGCGACCGCGGAGCTTCCGCCTCCCTTTGGAATGCGGAGGGGGAGCTGCTCCAACTCTGCAGCGGGGTTGCCGGTCCCGCGGGGGAAACCCCCTGGCAGCCGGACACCCCCGTGCTGGTCTGGTCCGCCACCAAGGGACCCGCCGTCGCTGCCTGTCTTCATGCCTGGGAATGTGCCGGACTCGGATGGGACGAACCCGTCGCGACGGTCTGGCCCGAATTTGCCGCGCAGGGCAAAGCCGCAATCAGCTTCCGCCAGCTCCTGCAGCATCAGGCGGGCTTGCCCGTGCTTCAAAACGTCGTACCCGTGGAGGACCGAACGGCGGTCGTGGAGGCTCTCGCGCAAAGTGCGCCCGCGTGGGAGCCCGGAAGCGCCCACGGGTACCATCCCCGCACCTTCGGATTTCTGCTGGATGAAGTCGTACGCCGGGTCTGCGGCGGCGAATCCCTCGGAGCCTACTGGCAGCGGGTGTTTGCCGTCCCCCTCGGACTGGAGTTTTGGATCGGTGTCCCTTCCGGCGAGCTGTCCCGGGTGGCCCCGATATTTTCCTTTCAAAAAACCCTCCCCAAGGGGGACCCTTTTCTAACCGCCTATTTCACCCCCGGTTCGCTCACCTCCCGCGCCTTTGCCTCCCCCCGCGGACTTCATTCCGCCGCCGCCATGAACGCCGAGGCGCCCCGGCGGGCCGGATACCCCGGCTTCGGTGGAATCGGCACGGCCCGCGCCCTCGCAAAATTCTACGCGGTCCTCGCCGCGGGTGGTGTCTGGCAGAGAAGGCGTTTTTTTCCCGAGGGCTGGCTCGAGCGGGTTCTGGGTTCCCGAGTTTCCGGCATGGACCGCGTGCTGTGCATGCACACCGCTTTCAGCATGGGCTTCATGCGCGATCCGGTGGACGCGCACGGGGCGGCACTCCGCTCCACGTTTGGACCGGGAAAAACCGCCTTCGGGCATCCGGGGGCGGGGGGGTCCGTGGGCTTTGCTGACCCAGCGCGGGGCTGGGGCTTTGCCTACGTGACCAGCCAGATGGAACCCGGGGTGCTTCCCGATGACCGGGTGCGGGGGCTGGTGCGGGCGCTTTTTGGGGAAACTTCCCCCGGATAGCCGCTCCAAAAGGGCGGATGGCGCGGAGTGCAAACCTGCGGATTTTCCCAACACCCCGCAGAAGCAGGGGCCGTTCCGGAATCCTCACCCCGGTGTCCCCGGATGCACTCCCGGAGGTGCATCCGAGTGGCCTGATCCGATCGAAAAAGTTTATTTCTCCGGAATGGCCCGGCGGAGGACCGGAGGCGTCCCGTGGGGAAGTCTCCGGATCCGTCGTTTTCACGGACTCGCCTAGGCGCTCTGTTCCGGCGGTTTTTCCGGACCCGAGGCCAACTTGGCGGCTTCCTCCTGCGCCTTCCGTGCGCGCTCTTCCTGGGCCTTGCGGTTGGCGGCGGCGCGTTTCTCGGTGATTTCCACCACGCGCTTGTCGAAATCCTCGTACCGGGAACGGAGCTGGTCGAAGGAGGCGCGCTGGAGAACGTACACGTCGCAGTAGGTCTTGGCGCGAATGCTGGCGTTGCGCTTGTCACCCGATACCAGCGCCATCTCGCCGAAGGGCGATCCGGTGCCGAGGGTGGCCACCGTGTTGCCGTTGATGACCACCTCCGCGGCGCCGTTGGTGAGGAAATACATGCAGGTGCCGTATTCGCCCTCCCGGATGATGTAGTCACCCGGGGTGAAGGCTTCCGTGGTGAGCATCCCCACCACCTCGCGGATGAAGATCTCTTTGACGCCCTGGAAGAACTCCACCTTTTGGAGGATGTCGTTGTTGAGAAACACCAGCACGTCCACGGAAAGCGCATGGGGCAGGGTGCCCAAAACTTCCGCATCGGAGACGTTTTTGCGGGATTCCCACAGGTACTGGTAGTAGTCGCGCACCCGCTCCTGCATGGCAAGCGGGAGCTGTTTGATGCGCATGAACTCGCCAATGACCTCGTTGCGGCTGTCAAAGGCGGCCCGCGCGGCGTTCGCGTTCGCGATTAACACGGGAATGTTACCGACCACATACGCGTAGAAGGCCACGCCGAGCACCTGCGCAAGGATGGTGAAATAAATCTGGGCGTTGTTGTCCTTGCTCGGACTGTAGTCGCCGTACCCGATGGTGGTTACTGTCGTGACCGTCCAGTATACGGACCGCAGGTAAACATCCCAGTCCGAGAGTTTGCGGACTTCTGGCTCGGTGATCACAACCTCCTCAAACTTGTCTTCCTTCCAGACCCACCCTTTTTTAGCCGGGGTCGTCTCAATCTCGGTCTGCGCCGCACCCACGGCCCACCATCCCAGCGCGATGGCGTGCACGGCCTGGACGCCCCAATAGAGCAGTCCCTTCATCTGCACAATGGCCCGGGGCATTTGCAGAATGTGCTGCAGGTCATGCAAAACCCCCGACACTTTGAAGGTCTTACTCAGCGGAAGCAGGCGCAGGGCAAAAGTCCAGCCGTCGTCCCAGCTGTAGTGGGCCGCGAGGTAGTCAAACGGGATGGCCGCAAGAATATCGGGGATCATCCAGCCCTTCGCGTAGTGGGGCAGGGTGTCCTTGAACTCGGTAAGCACCTCCATTTTGTGTTTGCGGGTGCTGCAGAGGTCCAGGAGCAGGTCCATCACCATGACGCCGATCATGATCCAGTAGAACGGCCCGTGCACGTCGTCCTTGGTGACGATGTGGTAGGACAGGAAGGTTCCAAAGGCCAGGTTGGAGGGAACGAGAATGAGACCCCAGAGGCCGCGTAGTCTGCCGTTGTGTCGAATGAGAGCCATGGTTCGAAAAAGATACCTGTTACGCAGCAGGAACCGCGCCAGCCTCCAGGAAGCCGTGTAACAAAACCAACAACGGGGTTATTTTTACGCCCTGAACCGCCCCGTCTCCGCGCCGTCCCGTCCCTGCCCTGATAACTTAAACCAATGTAGCGGTCCGGACCGCTTGCAACGGCATACCGGCGGCCCGCGCAGACTCCCAGATCCGCATCCGCAACGCATCCGTTGCCTCCGTTTGTGCGGATTCCTCCGCCACCCACACGATCACATCGTAGAAAACCCCCACGTCGCCAAACTCGCGCACAATGACCTTGGGAGCGGGGGACTCCAGCACCTGAGGGGTTGCAGCGGCGGCCGCAAGCAGGCAGGTTTTGACGCGTTCGGGGGCGGCCTCATAATCAAACGGGACGGTTACCGTGGCAGCACGCTCAGGCGTTGGTGCCGAGAGATTTGTGATGATACCCCCGGCCACGGTCTTGTTGGGCACATCCACAAGCACGTTGTCGGCGGAGCGCATGCGGGTCGAACGCCAGTTGACCTCCTGCACCTGCAGGCGCCGGTTGTCCAGCAGCAGCCAGTCCCCCATTCGGAAGGGCCCGCTGATCTGTAATGCTATTCCGGCCAGCAGGTTGCCAAGAAGGTCCTGGCTCGCGAAACCCAGCACTGCCACCGATACCGTCGAGCTCAACTCCAGCGCCTTCAAGTTGCTGTCATAGACGCCCCACGCGATCACCAGCACTGCCGCGCCAACTATCGCCGCACTGCAAATGTCGCCCACAAACTTTGGCGCCTCGGCATCCTTTGTCCGCTCAAACCACTCGTCCCAGACGTGCTTGCGGACCACCCGGACAAAGACCAGCGCCCCGCAAAAAATCGACACCGCCAGCAGCGCACGGAGCAGTTCCTCGGGAATCTCAACGGCCTCGAGCGGCAGCGGCTCCCCGATGCGCTGTACTTCGCCGTTACCCTTCGGGGCATTGAGCACGGGACGCGAGATCCACCACGTGTATGCCCGAAGCGGCAACCAGGCGGCAAGCGCGACCGACAAAACAAGGTAGCGCAGGCCCGTGGCAACCCGCAGTCGGCGCTTGATCAGGTGTCCTGCCCAAAGCAGTAGCGGAAATAAAAGCGGGATGGCGGCGACGGCCGCGGCCAGATGCGGAAGATAGGGGCGGGAGAAATCCATGGGGCGGGCTTTTCGTCGAAAGCACTTGTACCGCAACTCATCTCTCCGCAGCCACCGCGGATTTAGACCAACTCACTCCGCCCGCCTTATTCCGGAGCCCCGGGGCGCACCAGATGAATCCACCCCTTGCGCCGGCGGGCATGGGCCGAGCCGGGTAAATTCACCTGTGCCGGACGCAACGACTCCAGCAGCCCCAGCACCCGCCGGACCTCCGCCTGTCCGCAATCCGCAACACCGTGCCGCCGCAGCCAGCTCCACACAACGCGCCGCTGCAGCGCGGGGTGAAGGGCCCGCAGCTCCTTCACCGCAAGAGACGGACCGGTTCCCAGGCAAGCCGCCATCTCTTGCAAACATGCATCCTCCGCGCGCAAGTGCTCGGCCGTGCGCAGCAGCGTGGCGCGCACCGGGCGACCAAGCGCCTGATCCAGCGCAGGCAGCACGCCGTGCCGGATCCGGTTGCGCACCCAGCGCGGATCCGCGTTGGACGGGTCCTCCAGAAAAGCGGCGCCCCGCGTCTTCAAAAAGTCGAGGACCTCCTCCCGCCACACGTCCAGCATGGGGCGCAGCAGGTTGTACGCAAATCCCGCGTGATGGCGGGAGCCGCACAACGCCATGCCACCCAGCCCGCCGGAGCCCGATCCGCGAAGCAGGCGGAAGAGCAGGGTCTCGACCTGGTCATCCGCCTGGTGGCCGAGCACTACATGGGAAATCTGCCGTTCCGAAGCAACCTGCCCGTACAGCAGGTGACGTGCGTTGCGGCCGGCCTCCTCGACGCCCGTGCGCGTTGCCCGAGCCAGATGCGCTACATCCGTCCGTGCGCAGTGCACCGCAAGACCGTGTGTCTGCGCAAAGCTGCGCACCCAGGCCCCTTCCTCGGCGCTGTCCGCGCGCAAAGCGTGATCCAGGTGCACCAGCGTGAGCCGCGTGTACCCGCACTCCAGCAGCCACAGGGTGAGGGCCACGGAATCGGGACCCCCGGAGAATCCAACCAGAAGGGGTTCCTCCGGAGAAATTAACAACTGAGCCATTCGCGCCCCAATGCGTTCTCGCGGCGGGATGCGCGCGGGTTCGGGCATGGCAGCGGGGTTGTTACGCTCTGAATGCCTCAGCCGATGCGTGCGCCGCCGAAGTAAGCGTGCAGGGGTTCCGGCAGGAGGATGGAGCCGTCGGGCTGCTGGTAGGTTTCGAGCAGCGCCACAAACAAACGCGGCAGGGCAGTGCCGGATCCGTTGAGGGTGTGGCAGAAGCGGTTCCGGCCCTCGGAATCCTTGAAGCGCAATTGCATGCGACGGGCCTGAAAGTCTGTAAAGTTCGAGCAACTGGACACTTCCAGATACGCGTTTTGTCCGGGCGCCCACACTTCGATGTCGTAGGTTTTGGCGGCGCCAAAACCAAGGTCCCCCGTGCACAGTTCGATCACGCGGTAGTGCAGGCCGAGGATTTGCAACACGCGCTCGGCATGGGCGGTGAGGTTTTCAAGCTCGGCAAAGGAATGTTCCGGAGTGGTGATTTGAACCAGCTCCACCTTGTCAAACTGGTGCATGCGGATGAGGCCCCGCGTGCCGAGGCCCGCGGAACCGGCCTCGCGCCGGAAGCACGGCGTGTACGCCGCGTACCGAATCGGAAATTGTTCGGGTAAAAGAATTTCCTCCCGGTGCAGGTTGGTCACTGGAACCTCCGCCGTCGGGGCCAGGTACAGGTCGTCGCGCTCGCAGCGGTAGAGCTGCTCTTCAAACTTGGGAAGCTGCGAGGTGCCCACCAGCGCTTCCGGACGGACCACAAACGGGGTGTTCATCTCGGTGTAGCCGTGTTCGCGCGTGTGCAGGTCGAGCAGGAAATTGAGCAGCGCGCGCTCCAGGCGCGCCCCCGCGCCCGTGAAGCATGCAAAGGCACTGCCGCTGATTTTTGCCGCCCGCTCAAAATCCACCAGGCCGAGCTTTTCCGCGAGAACGACATGGCTCTTGGGGGCGAACGCGAAAACCGGACGCTGGCCGTGCACACGCACCTCCGGATTGGCTCCCGCATCGGCCCCCACCGGGCAGGCTTCATGCGGGAGGTTGGGCACCATCAAAAGCAAGTCCCGCTGGCGCGCATCCAAAGCGGCGGCCTCCGCCTCGGTCTGGGCAAGACTCTCGCCCAACCCACGAACCTCCGCTTCCACGGCGGCGGTATCCTCCCCCCGGGCGCGCCGCATGCCGATCTCTTTGCTCATTCTTTTCCGTTCGGCCTGAATGTGTTGCAAGCGCGTTTCTGCGGAACGCCGGTCCCGGTCGCAGTTCAAAATTTCATCAATGCGTTCGTGGGCATCACCGCCCCGGGCTGCGAGACGGGCTTGAACGGCTGCGGGGTTTTCGCGGATGAGACGGATGTCGAGCATAACAGACGGAGTCGTTAAGGGGTTTCAGAAGGCGCCCCGATGCGCAAGCGCAACCACCCGCGGCCGCGAAGCTTCTTTGGGCGAAGGGGGTCCCCTCCGTTCGTGGAGTATGAAAACGTTCACTCCGCTCCATTGCTCCGCCCGGGGACTTCCCTTCATCAAAAACAGCGGTCAATTGTGAAGGAAAACACGACCGCCCTGCTTTCCCCTTGCCTCCCGTCCGGGATGAAGGAACTTCTCCACTCATCCCGCGCGCGCCGGACGCGCGCCGACACACCCCTTCACACCCCATGAATACCACGGATCTGCTTGTCCTCGGATTGTTGGTGCTCATCGCCAATCTCACGCTGAGCGCGCTCTTTGTGCCGCCCAGGGCGCGGCCCTCCGCCGCGGAGCCCCTTGTGCGTTTGTGGAAGCTGTTGGCCCTCGCCTTTGCCCAAATCATTGCCTGGGGCGTGGTGCTGGATCAGGGCGGGGCGGCGGCCTCCCTCTCGGATGCCATCCTGCGCGCGGCCGGCTGTTTTGCCCTGGTGAGCAGTGTGCAGGGAGCGTCCGTGTTCCCGGATCCCTGGAATCACTTTGCGGGACTGATCGCGCTGAACGGGTTGCTTTTTGTGCCCGTCACGTTGCTTCCAGGTTTGTTCCCTGCCGCGGTCACGCAGTCTGGTGTCGCAGACCCCCAGCCTGTGACCGCTGCGCCCCAAGGCAGCCCTGCAGCCGCCTCCCCGACCAGCCCTGTTGCCGCAGCCCCGGTCCGCCCGGCGGTTGTTGCGGCACCCGCCGAATCCTCCCCCCCGGTGTCCTCTCCCCCGGCCGCCACACTCTCTGCCGCCGCGTCCCCGCTCGTTGCGGAGCTTTCCCGGCGTCCTGCGCCGCAGCCGGCATCCCCGGCCCCCGCGGCGCCTGCGCGCCCCGGGGAGCCCGCGGATCCCGAGGCAGAGTACGCCGCCCTGATGCGTCCCCTTGGACCCACACCGCCGCCGATCCGTTTTGGCAACCGGCCCTGACCCGCCGGGAACGCGCCCCCGGCGGGCAGCTTCAATACGGCTTCGGATAAAAGCGTATCCGCG
>JBILWF010000389.1:0-3814 GCA_044370075.1 Chthoniobacteraceae bacterium
TCACGGATCGCATCGCACACAAAACTCCAGCGCGTCTCCACCCGCCGCCCGTGCACGGTCGCGGAAACAATCACCGTCACATTCCTCTCTTTAAGAGGCTGCAAAAGAACGGCCTCTGCATTTTTGCTCGCCGGGTCGTACTTGACCGGAACCGCGCCCACGCCGCTGATACGGATCTCAACGGTTCCGTTCTCCACATCGCCCAGCGTGGCCAGATTCACCCGGATGGCAGGCCGGTCGGTTTGCACCGCCTCACCCTCCGCCGGAATGGTCACCATACTGCTGGCGGCCAAAACCGCAACGGCCGGGGCCGACTCCGGCGATTCCCCCCCGCCCCCGATCATGGCGAGGGCGTCGGTGAAAATCTTGGGTTTGGTGGAATCGACAGCGTAGCGCCCCAACTGGTCCGGGGCGCTGTGGTAGGTCAACCGCTGGCCGTACACGGAAAACGCCGCCTCGTAGCCGGCCTCCATGGCTGCGGCGCGGATCTGTTCGCTATGGTTGCCATAGGGATACGCCAGCGCCTTGACTGAAATGCCGAGGTTGGCTTCGAGCTGCCTTTTGGATCCGGCGATCTCGTTGTGAAGCCATTCTTCGTACGAGGCGAACTGGGTGGCAAACTTGTTGTTTTTGGAGCGCAAATTCTGGTGGTTCACGGTGTGGCTTTGAATGTCCACGCCGGCGTCGCGCATCTCGCGCAATTCCGCCCAGGAAAGGGAGGCCCCCCCGGCCAGGGCCCCGCCTTTGACAAAGGCCGTGTAAATGAACAGGGTGAACGGGTACTCAAATTTTTTGAGAATGGGCCACGCCACGTCGTAAGCCGACCGGTACCCGTCGTCGATGGTGATCAGGCAGGACTTGGCCGGGATGGATTTCTCGCCCCGCCGCCACGCCAGAAAATCCTGCATCGGAATGACGCTGTACCCGTTGTCCTTGATGGCCTGCATCTGGGATTCGAAGGCGGCCGGCGCAATCGCTAGGGAATCTTTGGGCCGGACCTCAAAGCGGTGATAGCAAAGGGCTATGACCGCCCCGCGGGTGTCCGCCTTCTTTACGGGTGTTGGCGGCCGGGGCTCGGCAGGTTGCTCCATGACCGGGGCAGTTTGCTCCTGGACCGCCTCGTTCCCCTCGGTTGGGGCCACGCCGGGCAGATTGGGACGCTTACAGCCCGAAAGTCCCAAGGTCAGCGCGGTCAAAACCAATAAACCAGCCCCAAAAACAGCACGGACGCGCGCTCCGTCCGCGTGCGGGATATCAAAACTTGGTAGCAGAAAATAACCCTTCATAGTGCAAAGCACCCGCTCCCCGCACCCTTCTGGTGCACTTCGGGGTGCCCGTTCTCTCGGGCTACCATACTACAATCCGAGCGGGAGCAAAGGGCGGGACAGCTTTTTTCAGGCATCCGCCTAGCCCAACCCAAGCCGCGCAAACGTCGAGTCCACATGCTGGAAATGAATTTCCAGCGAACACAACCGGGCAATGTCCCCCGGGGAAAGCACCCGCGCCACGTCGGGTTCCGCGGCCAGATTTTCCTGCAGCGGGACATTTCCCTGCCACGTCTTCATCGCCGCCCGCTGCACAGCCTCGTAGGCTGCCTTGCGCTCCAGTCCGCGACGGGTGAGCTCCAGAAGAACGCTCTGGCTAAAATACAAGCCTTTGGTTAGCTGAAGGTTGCGCTCCATGTTTTCGGGGTAGACCAGCAGCCGGTCCACGAGCCTCGTGAGGGTCACCAGCATGTAATCCAACAGGATGGTTGAATCGGGCATAATGATGCGCTCCACCGAGGAATGGGAAATGTCGCGTTCGTGCCATAGCGCGACGTTTTCCAGGGCGGCCTGTGCATTCGAGCGCACGACGCGCGCCAACCCGCTGAGTTTTTCCCCTGTAATCGGGTTCCTTTTGTGGGGCATCGCTGAAGAGCCCTTCTGGCCCGCACTAAAGTACTCCTCCACCTCCAAAACCTCGGTTCTCTGGAGGTGACGGAACTCCGTTGCCCAGCGGTCCACACTCGAGGCGATGAGGGCCAGGGTGGTTTGAAATTCAGCGTGCCTGTCGCGCTGGACGATTTGCGTGCTCAGGACGGCGGGCTCCAGCCCAAGCCGTTTGCAGACGCTTTCCTCGACCTGAGGGGGCAAATGCGCGTGGGTTCCCACAGCACCGCTCAGTTTGCCCACGCGGATCCGGTTCTGGATTCCCTCCAACCTCGCCAGGGCCCGGCGAAACTCGTCGTACATGAGCGCCAGTTTGAGGCCGAACGTCACCGGTTCCGCATGGATGCCGTGGCTGCGTCCGATCATGGGGACGTTTTTAAATTCCACGGCCCGTTTCCCGATTACGGCAATGAGGGCGCGAAGATCCTCCATCAAAATGTCTGACGCCTCGGCCATCTGAACGGCGAGCGTAGTATCGAGCACATCGGAGGAGGTCATCCCCTGATGCATCCAGCGCGCAGCCGGTCCCACGTAGGATGCCACGTTTTCGAGGAAAGCGATCACGTCATGGTGGGTGCGGCGTTCAATCTCGTCGATTTCCGCCACCTGAAACTGCGCCTTTTGGCGGATGCTTCGGGCGTCTTCGGCGGGAATCAGGCCGATTTCAGCCATGGCCTCGCAGGCGAGCGTTTCAATCTCGAGCCAAATCTCGTACTTGCGCTGGTCGGTCCAGACCGCGCTCATTTTCGGTAGGGAATATCTGCTGATCACGCGCGGAGGTGTAGAGACTTCGCCCCGCCTGAAAAGGCAAAAGTGCACGAAAGCGACGCGGTCCATCCGCGCACACCCTTTTACGGTGCGGCCAAAAGCGTTTTCCACGCCGCGGACTGGCGTTCCTCCAGCGTATCCCCGGGGGCGCGCACCACGCGGGCGTGGGCGCCGGCGATCTCCTCGACGATTGGGATGCCCACTTCGGGGCCGAGCACCGCCACGACCTTGGAAAGGGCATCCGCATCGAGGCCCGAGGGGGCAACCACGGTCACCAGACTGTGGTCGGTCAAGCCCACGCCGGTCCAGGGGTTGACGATGTGGGAATAGCGCACGCCGCCGATGGTCACCCGCTGGTAAAGGTCGCCGCTTGTGGCGATTGCACAGTGCGCCAACTCGAGAACCTGCGCGGGCGGGCTCCGGGGATGGTCCAGCGCGCCGGACTCAATTCGCCAGCCGTTGCGCCCCGGCGGCGGGGCTCCGAAGGCCACGTCCCCGCCCCCCTCTACCATGCACCGTTCCAGACCGCGCGCTTTGAGCACCTCGACGGCCTCTTGCGCAGCGAATCCTTTTGCGATCCCGCCCGCGTCCAGGCGCATCCTCGGCACTTGGAGAGACGCAGAGCGGGTTTGGGGATAAAGAATCATGCTGCGGTATCCGACGCGCGTGAGCGCCTCGGCGATCCGGTCGGCAGGCGGCAGGGTGTTTTTTCTGCGGGCAGCGCGCCAGAGGTTCACAAGCGGTCCGACCGAGATGTCAAACGCGCCCCCGGAGCGCACGGCAAAATGCTCAGCCCGCTCCAAAACACGCCACAGATCGCCTCCCACCGGAAAGCGCTGCCCCGTGCCGCTGGAAGCCGACAGGCGGCTGAGTTCGGAATCGCTGTCGTAGTCGCTCAAGACGACGTTTAGCGCGGCCACGCGCGCAAAGGCAGCCTCGGCCCCCGAGCGAGCGGTTTCCGCATCGGGGGCGTACACAGTTACCCGGAAGGGAACGGCCATTTCGGCTTTCTCGAAAGTCCAGCGCCGGGGCTCGACAGCGGGGGCTCCTTGGGTCAAGCACGCGGAAAGGATGGCAGCGAGGCAAGCACGCAGGAGAACCCGCACGGAAAAACA
>JBILWF010000390.1:0-3807 GCA_044370075.1 Chthoniobacteraceae bacterium
CAGACGCTGAGAGGAGCGCTGCCACCACAAGCGGTTGTCCGGATCTGCCTTACGCGCCGCCACGTCCTCGGAGGCTCCCAGCTGATAGATGGCGCTGTTCATCATCAGCCTGTGGAGCGTCTTCAAGCTCCACCCCGACCGGATGAATTCCCCCGCCAAGTAATCCAAAAGCTCAGGGTGGGTCGGTTTTTCCCCCTGCACTCCAAAGTCATTGGGTGTTCCCACCAGACCGCGGCCAAAATGATGCAGCCAAACGCGGTTGACCATAACCCGGGCCAGCAAAGGCCCCGCTCCCGCCTCGGCATCCGTAATCCACTGCGCAAGCGCCATGCGCGGATTACCCGGCGCCTTCTGAATCCACCGGTCGGGTTCCGCCCGGGAGAGCACCTGGATAAACCCAGGATCCGCCTTGTTAATTTTGCCGTCCACCTCCCCCCGGCGCAGGTGGTACACCGCACCGCCTCCGTTTTTGACGGTGTAAACAGGGACATATTCCGGCTTGGGGGCCATTTTTTCGGCCATCAATTGCGCGGCGTTGATTGCGCCGGCTTTTTCATCAAAACGGCCGAAGGAGCGCATGAGCGATTCCCGCAAAATTAAATCGGCCGGAACCGCGTTTTCCACCGGGCTCAGCGCGAGGATCTCGCGAAAGTCCTGCATCGCGACCGGCGCGTCCAGCGGCGGCAATTCAGGGGAAACGCTGAATCCCAGCCGCATGCGGCCCATCGCGTAGGAACCCGAAAACTTGAGCTCAAACTCCAGCTCGGTTCCGCCCTCAAACCCAAGGGGTTCCCCTTCGACCCGGAAGGAGGCGGCGTGATTTTCCCCGAACTTGGAGGCTATAGCCCAAAAGGAGTTCGGACTGTTGTCCACCGCGTTGCTCAGCGGAAAGCCCTTCTGCTCAAACGTGGCTGTCCCCGCATGCAAAACCGGTGTCACGGGCTTGAGTTTGCCGCCCGAAGCAAGGGGCCGAGCGGTCACCTTGAAATTTCCAAGCGAGAAGTTGCCGTTGTCGGCCAGTCCGGGCCCCTTCCCAGGAAGCTTGTCATGCGCAAATGCATCAATGCGGAGGGAACGGATCCCCGTTTGAAAGGTGCGCACCTTCACCACGTACACGTCATCCTTCACCCGGTTGCTGAGGTGAATCACCAACCCGTCACCGTCCCGTTCCACAATCGAATTATCCGCCGACACTGCGCGCACGTCGAATGCCTGCCACGGTGTGCCACCCTGTTCGGCGCGCGCCTTGCCGAAGGCCTCTCCCCGGCGCCAAGCCGCAAGACGCGGCTCGAGTTCGGACTGGGAAAATTTCTGGGCCAACGCAGCCACCTCCCTGCACTTGGCCTCGTACGCCGGCTTCTTTGCCTCCTCCTGCGGGGTGTTGCGCCGGATTTTAATTTCCCCGTGCACCGTTGAACCCAGGTTGGCCGCCAGCGCGTAATAATCCGTCTGCGGAATTGAATCGTATTTGTGGTCGTGGCACCGCACGCACCCGAGCGTCAGCCCCAACATGGCCCCGCCCGCCGTCGAAAGCATGTCGTCCAACTGGTCGTAGCGGATGCGTTCCACCGTTTTGGCGGTGATTTGTCCGGGATAGGGCCCGGCAACCAGAAAGCCCACCGAGGCCGCCGCTAAAACAGGGTCTTTCTCCAAACCGTCACCCGCAAACTGGCGGCGCACGAATTCATCGTATGGCAAATCCTCGTTCAGGGACCGGATAACCCAGTCCCGGAAGTGGTACGCTCCCGGGCGGAACGCATCAAATTCGTACCCGCCGCTCTCCCCGTACCGCACCACGTCCAACCAGTGGCGCGCCCACCGCTCCCCGTAGTGCGGAGAGGCCAGCAGGCGGTCCACGAGTTTCGCAAACGCATCGGGCGCGGCATCTTTCACAAAAGCATCCACCTCGGCCGGCGTCGGCGGCAATCCAAGCAGGTCGAAGTAGGCCCTTCGCACAAGCCGTTCCTTTGAGGCAGACGGCGCCGCCGAAATCCCTTCCGCCTCCTGACGGGCGAACACAAAACGATCGAGGGGCGTGCGCACGCGCGCCGCCTGTTTGACCTCCGGCGGTTTAACCGTCGCGAGAGGCTGAAATGACCAGTGTTTTTTGCCCTCCTCAACGTTAATCACCCGCTTAGCCGTGCCGGCCTCCCCCTCGCGCGGATCCACCGCCCCCTGGGCGATCCACGCTTCAAAATCCGCGATCACCTCCGCCGGCAACTTCTTCTTGGGAGGCATCTGCATATCCGGATCGCTCCAGTGCACGACCTTCACCAGCAAACTGTCCTTCGCATTCCCCGGAACCAGCGCCGGCCCCGTGTCCCCCCCCTTAAGCACGCCCGCCCGCGTATCCAAAAACAAACCGCCCTTGAGCTTGTTTGCTTTCTGCGCCTCCGCCGAATGGCACTCGTAGCACTTCTCCACCAGCACAGGCCGGATTTTCTGCTCAAAAAATGCAGCATCGGCCCCCGGAGCCGCCACGGCAGCACGCGCGGCGAACACGACCAACCCACACGCGCGCAACGCCCGCCGGCCCTCAAGATAACTGGAAATTAACATATCGCTCTAGGAATGTGTCCCGCTTTGGGCGGCCCTTCTTAAGCCGCTCCTCCTTCTAGCAAGTAAGATGACCGGGCAAAGAAACCTTTCTTAGTCGGCAGCACGGACTTTTTTTTTACAAAACCCTCACGAGGAGAATTTTAAATCCCAAATCCTGCCTCTAAAGAAAACCGCCCGGACTTCCCTCCAGCAGATGCCTTTCGCGCCGCCCTCTTACCGCCCGCCCTCCGGTTGGCGGATCCCCTGCACCTCGATTTTTTCCACGTACGGCTTTGATTTGCGGATGGGCCAGACCTGCCCGCGCGCAATCACCCGTTTGTCGTAAAACTGCCACACCCACACCACGCTACCCTGCGAAACTGCCGGAGGAAATCCCGCCTCCTCCGGAGCCACATTCGGGGCGCCCCAGGCCTTGAACAACAGGGACGCCTCCAAAATGGGACTCTGCCGCAAACCAGCCTGCCCCTTACCCCCGTCGGTTGAGCCCCCACCCTGCTTTGGAGGAAAGGAAAGCACAGGGTAATTGGACCTCAAGGAGTCCAGCGGAACCGCAAAATCAGAGCGCTTCGGAATCCGCCGACTGCGATCCGTAGAAACGCAAGCCGCGTCTCCCAGAAGGCAAAGTGCCGCGAGCAGGTACGCGAACAGGGAGAACCGAGGATGGGGCATCCGCCAGCAAGATCGCGAGCGAGTCCTCATTTACAAGTTTTTTCCCTGCGCAGCAGTTATTTCCACGCCTTCCCAGGAAGGAAATTCAGGGCGGCAATGATTTGCTATCGAGAAACTAGAATCAAAATCCAGAATCTCTTGAACACCCCGCCCGCTCCCTTTGTCAGAAGCCGTAGAGGTTTCGAAGTTCCTCAATGGGCGCCCCACTCCACCCATCGTCCCACCCAATCCCATTCTAACTCATCGCAATTTTCCACCGATCCCAAGCCAATCCGCCACAATTAAGTCTCCCAACCCTCTCCCAACCCTCTCCCAACCCTCTCCCAATCTTATGACGTCCAAATCTTCCCTGTACGCCGGCGCTACTAATCTGGGTACCTGCCTCGGCCTGGCCTCCCTCACACTGCTCTCCCCACTTACAGGTCCAATCCAGTCCCGACTCCACGCCGCGGAAAACGAACAAACCGCCCCCGCCGCACCCTCGCCCAAACGAAACTCCCTGCCGGACTTGAAGGTGGACGATTCCCCCCTCCCCTCCTCCGCACCCACCTACGCACCCATCGTCGAAAAAGTCTCCCC
>JBILWF010000391.1:0-3792 GCA_044370075.1 Chthoniobacteraceae bacterium
CGCTGTCTCTCCAATCAGTGCCGAAACATCCTCCGCGTCGCGTGCAGTTGCCCGCTCCTCGGCGGACCTGACCCCTTTACGATCCGCGTCTGCCTGCAGGGCTTGCCGCAGACTTTCCGCCCGGGCACGGATCCGGTTTTGCTCCCGGTCTGAGGCTAACAACTCGGGACGGTCAGCGTTTGATTTGCGGGAGCGGTTAGCTGCCGCGGCCTGTGCCGCCGCCTGTGCGGTTTCGGCGAGTGCTTCGGGCAGCCTCGGGGCGAGAGAGGCAATGCGATCGGAAGCCTCCGCCGCTTTAGCAGCCGCTTTTGCGGCTGCTGCTGCGAGCTCGTTCGCAGCGGCGTCCAACTTGACGGCCAGAGCCTGTTTTTCGGATTCCGAAACGGTGTCCGCTGCTTTTTTTGCCTCCTGTGCAGCCGTCTGCACGGAAGGGGATTGCAGCGCGCTTGCCGCCTCGTTCAGGCCTGCTGCCCGAAGATATTCGGCGGCAGCCGCCGCCTTGGATTGGAGCTTTTGTGCCTGTTCCACGGTGGAGGATTCCGCGGGGCCGTCCTTGGGGGAAAACGCGAATTCCCGGGAGACCTCTTCAAACTCTTTTTTGAGCGTCGCGAGGCGCTGTGCAGCCTCTTTTTTAGCTAAATCCCGCGCGAGAGACTGGACGGCCTCCGCGGTCTTGGAAGGTTCCAGATTTCTGTCTCCAACCGCGCGCAGCGCGCGCGCAGCCTCCAGTCGCAGCGCTGCGGATTCGGGATCCCCGTTTTGTTTTCGCGCGTCCAAAGCCGCGCTGGCGTCGAGCCCCTGCGCCTGTGCTTCAAGCCTGGAGGCGCTCATTTGCTGCTTTCCCGCGGGCCAGATGGCTTTCATTCCCTGAATCTCGCGTAAGTCGGCTGCAGCCGTCTCCAAACCTGCGGCGGACGATGCATTGGAGCGGGTGAGTTGTTCACGCGCGTGGTCCGCCATTTTCTCGAGTTGAGGAAGCACCGTGCCCAGTCCTGCAGCTGCCTTGTCCAGAGAGCGGTCCAGTCCCTCGGCTGCCTTGTTTTTCTCCGAAAAAACATCCCCTGTGGTGATGCCCTTGGCGAGCGCGGTCCGCTGCTTTTCAATCTCGCTTTTCAACTGCCGCACCTGATCCCGGGTCGTACCGCGCGAGTCATCGGCCAGTGTGCCGAGGCCGTCCTGTAGCGCTTTGGCAGCGGCATCCGCAACGTTCAGCGCCTGCTCCGCCTCGGGAAGCGGGGATTCCCGCTCGGCAGTGGGTTGCTGAGCGGATTCAGCTTTTTTCCCGGGCGATGCATCCTCCGCAGATGCGCGCTGTGCCGTTGCTCTGGAAGCCGGCCTCAATGCCGCGAGCGCTTTTGCCATCGGCAGCAACTGCGTTGCCTCGCGCACCGCAACGAAATCGCGGATGGCTTCTTTGGCGATCTGGCTTTTGCTTGCTGCCCTCGCCCCTTCGCTGGCCATGAGGCGGGATGCCTCCAGAGCGGCATCGCGATTGCCCTCCTGGATTGCGGCGGCCGCTTTTTCAAGGGACTGCTCAAGGGGCAGGATTCCCTCGGTAAACGAGCGGTTGAAGGCCTCTGCCACGGTCGCTATGTCCTCTGCCGCGGACTTGGATACCGGTCGCTTCAAGCCGGATTCAACGGCTTGCGCCACTTCAGCCGCCGTAGCCTTAGCCTGCTCCATTTTTTTTGAAACGGCCTCCACCGCCTGATTTCTTCTCGCCGGGTCCGGTTCGCGTTGCTCCATCAGGTGGCGCAGCGACCCGGTGATTTCGGCGATCTGTTTTGCCACTTCATCAAATCCATCCAAAGCAGCCTGCAGTTTTTTTTGGGCGGCGAGCGAAGCGCTCTCCGAGGGCAGCACCTCCCGCGGCAGTACACGGATTTGAACAATCCGCGATTCGGTGCGGTTGCCCTTGGCATCAATGGCGACAAGGCGTGTGAGAAGCATCCCTCCCGCGGGGGGCACCTGCTCCGGAACGCTCCACGTGCGGCTCACCGCAACCTCGCGGCCATTGCCGACTCCCAGGTCCTCATCCTTCCACCGTTCGGCGTTCCATTTCGTCTGCTGGGTGCACCGTTTTAAACGGTAGTCCTCGAAGATGGTGCCCTTCAGATGCACGGAACCGCCTGCGGAAACGGTGAGGTTACTCTCCGGGATCTCCACGTTGACCGCGGGCGGCGTATCCGGGAGTGCGCGGACCTCGTGGGTCAGCACTGGATCCGATTCCACGCCCCACGCACGAGAGATCGCGCGGATGCGGTAGGTTCCGGATTGATTCATGGGAACCGGAAACGAAACGGTTCCATCCTCTCCGACAGACTCGGTTGGCAGGGGGTATTCCCTGCCGGATCCGGCACCCTCGTCGGGAACGAAAACAACGGACACTTCCGAAACAGGCTCCGTAAATCGACCGGTTACCCGTGCGGTAGAACCTTCCAGAGCGGTAAGGTTTCCGTGGTCGGATTCCTCCTCGACCAGCGGCGACTCAAGGTAGGCGGGCAGGGTGTACCGCTTCGTAAACTGGCGCAGCCCGGGCCGACCCCGCACGGGAAGAACCATGCGCGGCGTCATGCCGTCACCCGCACGGACATGAAAGGCCATGTCGCCTTCGCCGCTGATTAACTTGGCGCTAAACGTCCCGTCTCCGCTGCTTTGCATGAGCACGGGTTGCATGCCGTCGAGGTGCACGCTGGGTGGACGATCGATTACACCGTGAACCGCCACCAGAAGCTCAAACTGGGATCGCTTCGCAACGGCACGCACCTTTCCTGAGGGCTCCAGTACGCGGATGGTGACGCGGGAAACGCGCTCGTAACCCAGAAACGGCGCACCCACCCGCAGGGCACGCACTAAAAAATCATCGCCGAATCCGGCAATTAAGGCGCCGATTAGAAGAGCAACTGCGAAAGCTTGTAGAATGTTTCCGCGCACTAAATTCCATGGAAGAAGTCGCGCGCCGTCCACCTGCGCGGTGCGCTCGGAGACCGCCGTGTTGAGCCTCTGTTGCATCAGAATTGAAAAACCCGTTGCCTCGTTCTGGGCGGCCTCGCCGTGCTGCAGTTCCCATGCGGCGAGAAGATCCCCCTTGAGCTCCGGTGCGACGCGGTCCGCTACTGCAGCGATGGTGCGGGCGTCCAGCGGGCGCATCCACGCCGACCAACCGCCAAGCCAGCCCGCTGTCACTCCGGAGGTCCATATCGCGAGGGCAAGACTCCACCGCATGGTGTCGGATAGAAAAAGCTGCCATTCCAGCGCAGTTGCAAACAGCAGCACCAGCCCGGTGATGGCCGCGGCTGCAAGGGTTCCTCCGAGGGCGCGCAGTCTGCGGCGCCGTGTTTGCACCCGCTTTATCCACTGATCAATGTTTGTGTTCATTTTCACCGGGGTTTGACTCTGTGCTGTTATATCATGCCGAGGCGCTTGCGGATGACCCATTCCAGGCAAAGCAGGAGGACGATTCCGGAAAGCCATCCGTAACTGGTCCATAAAACCGTCTCCGACTCGATCACTTCCCCCTCCAGAAAGGGACGGATGAGCTCCTCGATCCGTCCCAGTTGCTCCTCCAGCAGAAAGGTGCCGCCCGAGCTGGCTGCCAGCTCCCGCAGGAGCGGTTCGTTCATTCGAAGGGACGCAAGCTCGCCATCCCCGGCAGTTTCCACCTCGAACCGTGCGCGAACCGCCTCCGCCTCTCCCCCCGCGGTATCCATACCCACTTCAAAACTGCCCTCCGCGTCCACGCTGAAATCCGCACTGTAAATACCAGGGCGTCCGGGGGCGGCGGAGAGCGGC
>JBILWF010000392.1:0-3790 GCA_044370075.1 Chthoniobacteraceae bacterium
CTTGGGCTTGGTGGCTACTTGCTGTGAAATTCCGAGCTGGCCACGAGCGCGTGGATGAATTCGCGCACGGCGAAATCGCGTCCCCGGGCCCGTTGCAGCATGGAGTCGAGGAGCGGTTCATCGCTGAATCCGCAGGGGCGGCCCAGTGCGTACTGCGTGAGCGCGCTCGCAAAACCCCGTGCGAAGGACTCCTCCCGGCTGGCGACAATTTCGCGCAGTTCGAAGAAGTTCCGGAACGCGGGCCCTTTATGGAAGGAGCCTGACGGGTCGACGGTCCATGTCTTGAAGGCTTTTGGGATGGGTTTTCCCTGCGCGTTCACAGCCTGGTAGTGGTCTTCGGTGCGCCACTGGCCGACGGCGTCGAAATTCTCGAGCCCGAAGCCCACTGGGTCGATTTTTCGGTGGCAGCTCGCACACTGGGGATCCTCCTGATGTGCCTGAACCCGCTCCCGCGGCGTGAGCACCCTGCCGGCCAGACGGTTCAACTGCGGCACGTTGGGCGGCGCCGGTGGGGGCGGCTCGTTGATGAGTTTTCGCAGCACCCACGCCCCCCTCTCCACCGGGCTGGTGTGTTCGCCGTTGCCGCCCATCGCCAAAATGGCGGCCATGCCCAATAGTCCCCCGCGGGGAGAGCCGGCGGGGAGTTGGACTTTTCGGAAGTGGTCTCCGAAAACTCCGGGAATGCCGTAGTGATCGGCGAGCACATTGTTGACGACTACGTAATCGGAGCGAAGCAGATCCCCCAAACGGGAGTTCGTCCGAAACAGATGCGCGAGGGTTTCGATGACCTCCTTGCGGGCTGCGACTTCCGTCCCGTCGTCGAAATCAGGGAACAGTTTGCGGCTGAATTTGAAGAAGTCCAAGCGGTCGAGCGCGAGCCACTGTTGGAAGAAGGGGCGCAGAAACCCCTCCGAGCGCGGGTCATTCAAGAGGCGGTCGGTTTCCGCCTCCAGCACCCCGGCTTTGGAGAGGTCCGCCCCTTCCGCCAAAGAGCGCAGACGCGCATCCGGCGCCGTGCCCCAGAGAAAATAGGAGAGGCGTGTGGCCAGTTCCACGGGCGTCAGCGGGCGCCGTTTGCCATCTTCCACGGGTTCCGCGAGATAGAGAAACGGGGGCGAGGCGAGGACGATCGCAAGGGTTTCTTTCAGGGCCGTGCTGTGTGTTTTGCCCTCGGCGCGGTACCCGCGATACATCCCCAGAAGGCGTTCCACATAAGCCGCACGCACCGCAGTGCCGCGGAAGGCTTCCCGCGCAAACCGCTGCAGTGCAATGCGGAGATCTTCCTCGGAGGGCGCGGCGGATTTGTCGTCGAGGGGAATTGCCCCGAGGGCTTGAAGTCCCGGGGGAATTTCCCCGTTCTGAACCGGTTTGCGTTCTGCTTCCATCCAGTCCAGCCACAGGGTCGGGTCGGGGCCCGCCCCGTTTTTTTCCAAGGCGGCATTGAATTTTTGCAGGCTCCGGTCCTTGGCGGTGAAAACGTCATACCGGTAGTAGGCACCTTTTTGACGGATGAAAAACGTGCGGTCGGTGGCGTCGGACGATTTTCGAATTCGCACGGGAACCTCGATGATCTGGGGCGCGTCCATCGTTCCCTGCACGTGGTGGGTGCTGGTGGCTGCCCACCGTTCATCTTGAAAAGCCCGTCCGTAGCCAAACTCCACAAATTGGTCTTGCCCTGAGGCATGTGCCGTTGCCCCGATGCGGAATCGAACCACGTAATCGCCTGCGGGCCAGTTGGGCGGAATGGTGATGTAATACCGGCTTTTAAGGGAAAAAATGACGGTGTCGGGCGCCCCGTGAAACACCGGGGCCGTAAAGTAGGAGCCCGTGTCAAGGTTGGGCAGTTTCAGGTAGGCGCGGTAGTAGGGATGAAACCGGCTGATCCTGTCGAAATTTTCCGCCCTCTGGGCCGCTATAACTCCGCTGTCGACCAACACCCATTTTCTCTCGAACCCGAACTCCTCCGGGGAGGGCGCTCCGGCAAGCTTTTCCCAGTTCTGGCGCAGAAAGGAAGCATTCGCGTTCTTCCGGCTCAGATCCGCCACGGTCTGCTGGTTCACTGGCTGGGCAGCTGCCTCCCCCACGGCCTTCGCCCAACGGTGGAACCGCTCGTATGCGTCAAAATCGGCTGCGATCGCCTTTTGAATTCCCGGCAGCGACTCCTCGGCTTCTACGCGGAGTTTTTTTTCCAAGCCGCGGGCTGCGTGCCGCTCGAAGGCGTCCTCGAGCGCATCCCTGCCCAGCGAGAGGTACTGTTCGATCTGGTTGCTGGAGAGAAAAAGGCTGCTGCCCACGGTGTCGAACACAACCTCGGGGCCGGGTGCCGCGGTGTCCCCGGGCAGTTCCGAGACGTTGATGTCCGCGCCGAGCAGGCTGCGCAGCGTGTTCTGGTATTCCCGGCGGTTGAGGCGGCGCATGGTGATCACACCCCGCTGATCGCTCAGCGCGCGCCGGGCACTCACCAGCGTATTGGCAAGTTCATCGAGAAACTCCGTCTTGAGATCGTTCGGAAGCGGTTTTTCCTCCTCCGGCGGCATCTCCCCCGCGTTGAGAGCGTTTAGAACCTTTTGCCAGCGATCCGCCGTGGAAAGGTCCGAGAGGGTGAAGGAAAGGTCGTCGACGCGAAACTTTCCCTTTTGCTTTTCGGGTCCGTGGCAGCCCTGGCAGTGCTCCTGGAGCAGAGCGCGGTGGCGTTCCGGAAGTACCGCCCGGGGTACCCCGTCGACCGCGCCTCGCGAGGGAAGGGCACAAGACAACAAAAAACCCCCGATAATCCCAAGTCTTCCAAATCTGCCGGATCGATCCCGGGTGGCTCCGCGCTCGAGGCGGGGACCCGCAGAATCGGGGCACGCGGCATTCGCGTGACGGCTATCCGGGACTTCACCGGGTCTTGGGAGGGGTGGGGGTATGGAGAGCACGAAGGGTGGGTGGGCGTTGTTCCGTGCAAAAGGAGGCGCGGGAGGCGTATTTTCTTGGCGCGAATCCCAATTCCGGTTTTTTTTCTAAATCGGGAAGGTCCCGCAGCACCTGAAGCAGGACAGTGCGGGTTTGCCGCTCCAAAACCGCGTTTTGGATTCCCAATTTAATGAAGCGCCGAGCCCTCCGGCAGGTACTGCCGGAAGCGGCTTTTGTCGGTGCTTTTCATGAAAGCCTCCTCGCCCGTGACGAGCCCTTCCTGAAGTGTCTGGAAGATGGCGTCATCCATAAACTGCATGCCCTCGGATTTGCCCCCCACAATGACGTCTTGAAGCTTCTGGGTGGCTCCCTCGCGGATGATTGCGCTCGCCGCCGGGTTTACGAGAAGGATTTCGTTCACCGCTTTGCGTCCGCTGCCGTCGGCTTTTTTCATCAGCAACTGGGCCACCACTCCGCGGAGCGAATTGGAGAGCATGGTGCGCACCTGGGCCTGCTGGTCGGCGGGGAACACGTCAATGAGACGATCCACCGTTTTGCGGGCGTTGTTGGTATGCAGGGTGCCGAAAACCAACATCCCGGTTTCCGCCGCCGTCAGTGCCAGACTAATGGTTTCCAGATCCCGCATCTCACCCACCAAAATGATGTCTGCGTCTTCGCGCAGAGCCGCCTTCAGCGCAACGGGAAAGGACGGTGAATTTTCGGGAACTTCCCTCTGGGTGATGATGGATTTTTTGTTCGGGTGAACAAACTCAATGGGCTCCTCAATGGTGACGATGTGGCGGGAGAAGTTCGAATTAATGAAATCAATCAACGCCGCAAGGGTCGTCGATTTTCCGGAACCGGTGGGTCCCGTGACCAGCACCAGTCCCCCGCG
>JBILWF010000393.1:0-3785 GCA_044370075.1 Chthoniobacteraceae bacterium
TCGCGGCTCTCACCACCGACCAGACAGCCTCCCTCGCAACAAACCGCATTGCGGTTCTCCTGAGCACGCAGGTCGCCGCCTTCACCCCGAACCAGGTCGCCGCCCTGCGCACGGCACAAATAGCGGCATGGAGCAGCGCGCAAATCGCAGCCATTGGAAGCAGGAATTTCGCAGCACTGGACGTCGATCAGATTGGTTCCTTCACCTCCCAACAGCTGCGTGGATTCAGCACGCTGCAGTGGTCCCGGCTGGAAACCATGCAGCTGAGTGCATTATCCGCCAGCGCCATCCGCGGAGCTGACACTCCAATTCTACGGGCCCTAACAACACAACAGATAAATTCTCTTACTAGCGCACAGCTCGGCTTACTCACCACGGTTCAAATAAATGCCTTAACCTCGGAACAACAGATTTCCCTGTCGCCGTCCGCTATCGCAAACCTGGGCACATCCGCCATCGGAGCAATTTCCACAACGGCTTTACGGCAATGGGATGCGCAACAGTTGCAGTCCCTAAATTTGACCCAATGGGCTCAGCTCACCTCCGCTCAGTTAAGAATCCTAACCAAAACCCAAATCGAAACCAGCTGGGACCGGTTTCTAACCAGGCAAATTGGATTTCTGAGCTCCGCGCAAATCGCGGCCCTGAGCACCGACAATCTCACCTCGCTTGCGACAGACCGGGTGGCAGCCCTCAGCTCAATTCAGGTTCAGGCACTCGCCACCGACATTCTCGGAGCCTGGAATCCCGATCAAATCTCGGCCATTAGCGTGGCTGGTTTGGGCTCTACGACCACCGCACAATTCAGCGTACTGACTTCGAGCGCGGCCAAGGTAGGATCTCTGCTTTCATCACAGGTTCAGGCACTAACAGCTTCCAAACTCCCGTTCATTGCACCTGTTTCCGGAGCATGGGCTCTATCGAGCTCCGCGATCGCGGGGCTGAGCACTGCGACCGTTGCGAGCCTCGCCACGAACCAACTATCGAACTTGACACTCGATCAACTTCGGGGCCTGACAACCGCCCAAGTCTCGGCACTTACGCTCAATCAGGTTCGCAGCATCAGCCAGCAGATTCCCTTTTTGGAACCGCAAGACGCCGCTGTCTTGTTCGGAAGGCAGCCTTTAAGAGATTTCTGGACCACAAACTCAATCCGACTCCTTCCCCCACAATCGGTTGCCGCTCTCTCTAGCAGTCAGGTATCCGCTTTGTCCTCGCAATTTATTCAGTCTCTGGATTCCAAGCAGATAGATGCGCTTCGTAGCGACCACATCGCTTCTTTGAGCCTAGAGCAAATCCGGGCGCTCTCGACCCAAATCTCCTCTGTTTCGGAAAATGCTATCCCCGGATTAACAACCCGAAATCTATCCGAGTTGACCACATCCCTGATTCCATTCCTAAATACAGCTCAGATCGTTGCCCTGAGCACGCTCCAAGTGCCGGCCCTTACTACCGGGCAACTTGTCGCGTTCAGCACATCACAAATCGCAGCATTCGAAACCCGAGATATCGTCGCGCTCACTAGCCGTCAGGTACGTTCACTAACAACAAACCAAATTGCCGCGCTCCGAACAGATCAGATTAGATCCATCGAAACCCGCGACATCACGGCGCTTTCCACTCTCCAACTAATGGCCTTTACCTCTGCACAGATCGCCGTCCTGCAGGACACCCAAAAAGAGGGGCTGAGTCTCGCGCAGTTGAATGCACTGAATCGAACCTAGGGTTCCCTTCCGATTCGACACCGCCTTTCGCCCGTCTTGTTGGAGTTTAGGAACCCAAGAGCATTTCACCGTTGATGGAACGTCCCATGGCGGTGGCCCCGGCCCGCGCAGTCGCTGCCCAAATCAATGAGTGTCCTCAGCAAATCCCGCAGATCGGTAATTTCGCTCCGCGTGTAGTCGCGAGGGAAACCTCGAGCGCCAGTCGTGTGGCGCGGACACCAGCGGCGTATCGGAGTAGCGTCCTGGTGAAGCGCACGGCGGCGGCAAGCGACTTTCTCGCAGGCGGGGCGGCGCACCGCGAAAAGTTTATGAGCGGTGCAAAAAGAACAAGCGTGTTAGCAATCACGCAGCCCGCGGTAAAACCGGGCTGTTCTGGGTGGTCCGGAAGTCCTCTGTTTTGCAGTTTACTTTGAAAGCGGTTGCGGGTGGAGGTTGGCCTCTTTTTTAGCCCTCGAGGGGCAAGTTTGGTGCGTTCCCCTTCCCCAGGTCCTTGCAAGAGAAGGAGCCAGTGGTCGGGATTGAGCCGACGACCTGCTCATTACGAATGGGGTGTGTAAATTTACAAACTGCTTGTAATAAAGGTTTTTATTTTAGGGCTCAAAAATATGTGACGTTCTGTGACGTCTCATCTCTCCACACCTCTGCCACTCGAAGAGCACCGGCAAGCTCTGGGTACCGAGGCTGACGGCCCACGCAGCCGGGGGCTGAAGGGTATCCAAACGCCTGCCGTTTGGTCGGCCGACGAACCGTTCTCCGCGCGGAATACGGAGCATGCGGGCTGCGTAATTTTGGAGAATTTATACCGACGGATGGATCGTCCTGTGGTCCTCACCGAGCGGACGCTTTGAACGGGCTGCTCTGACCAATCTGCCCGTAGGCCAACGTACGGACTTTCCCCCGGGGCATCCTCGGCAACCTCCCGGTGCGATTCTCAGGGGAATGACCCCCGCCGCTTTTCCCTTTCCCGAGATCCGACGCGGCAATTCCCTGCCCGCCTTTCAGATCGCCGCCCTCTCGCGCCCCGACGGTTCTCCGATTCCCGTCGCCGCGGCCGCCCTCGAAATCCGCGCCCCCGCCGGCTCCCTCCTCAAACGCTTTTCCTCCGCTGACGGTTCCCTGCGCATCGATCCCTCCAACACCCTTACCCTCGCGCTTCTTCCCGGCTCGGAAACCGCCGCGTTTCCGCCCGGTGCCTACCTCTACGACCTGCTCGTGCAGCTCGAATCCGGCGAAACATGGACCGTCCTCGCGGGCCCCGCCCAGGTCACCCCCGCCGTCACCCTCCGTCCCACTCCCTGAGGCGCACCCCTCCCGACGCATTCATGGACGATCTGTTGCTTTCCATCGCGCCTGTTTCCGAGCGGGTCACTGTCACCGTGCAGCCGCTGCCAACGGGCCGCACGGCGCTTGCGACTTCCGCCGCACCTTCCGAGCGCATCCATCTGTACGCCCTTCAAAACACGGCCCGGATCCACCTGAGCACCGGCCCCCAGATAGCCGTGCCGGTAGCTGCGTGCCTTCCGCTTTCTCATTCCAACCCGGTCTTTGCCTACGAAGGAACCCGGCTCGTGCGCGCCACCTTCGGAGACGGATTCGTGCGCGAGTTCTCGTACGACTCCGCCGGACGCCTCGCCCAGATCCGCGACGTCCAGGGCGGATTCACCCGCAGCCGCACCCTTCACTACGACGCCGACGGCCTCCTGCTCTCCATCACCTAAAATCCCTTCCTTTTCGCCATGTCCTTCTCCAACAGCTTCGAAACCGCCCTGCTTTCGCTTCTCTTCAACAACGCCCCGCTGCCCGGCGTGGGCGACGCTTCCGGTCTGGGCGGTTCGGGGGTGTCGGGCCAGTTTTATGTCGGACTGCACACGGCGGATCCGGGCGAGACCGGCACCCAGTCCACTGCGGAAACCGCCTATCCGGGCTATGCCCGCGTGGGGGTGGCACGCACCGGCCCCGGCTGGACCGTTACCGGTCCCACCGTGGTAAACACCGCCCAGATCCAGTTTCCCCAGTGCACGGGCACGGGCGGAACCCTCACCAATTTTTCCATCGGCACCG
>JBILWF010000394.1:0-3782 GCA_044370075.1 Chthoniobacteraceae bacterium
CGCCTCCGCCCAACCGCAGCGAGAGCAGATGTCCTTTGAAGCCGGTTTGCAAAAATACCCTGCCCTCTCCGGCGAGCGGTCGGGTGCTTGCGCTGTGGTGGGCGCGCTCCTCAAAACGCCATAATTCCCTGCCCGTGCGCGCGTCATATCCGTAGTGTGCCTTCGCCCCGCTGCTTATCATCACCGGCACCCCCCCGTGCTCCATGACCAGCGGCGTGGAAAACGCCTTCCGAAAATCGCCATCGCCCGTGATTTTTCCCTCCGCGTTGGTGTCCTTGAAATCCACACTGCGGCTGGTTTTCCAAACCGTCTTGCCCGTGTGCCGGTCCAGGGCCACGGCGTACTGGTGATCGCTCCCATCAAAATGCATCAACAACAAATCCCCCCATACGACGGGAGAAGAACCCGATCCGCGGAAGTGATTGCATTCAAAATCCGTGCGCTCCCACACACGGGCCCCGGTCTGCTCGTCCAAGCAGGCGGTCCCCGGCGATCCAAAACTCACGTACACCTTTCCGCCCGCTACGACGGGGGTCGGCGAGGCATAGCTGTTGAACTTGTGGCAAAACTGGGGGTTCTGGACCCGGAAAAGCACCTCGTCACGCAGGATTTTGCCGCTTTGACGGTCCAGCACCACCACCGAGAGTTCCGAGCCATCCTCAGTGGCCGTCGTCAACCAAACCCGCTCCCCGTGGATCACTGGCGACGACCATCCCTTGCCATGAATCGCCGTTTTCCAGCGCACACCCCGTGACTCGTCGGGGGCCGGGGGCAAATCGTGCGCGTCCGCCTTGCCGTCCTGTGTCGGCCCCCGAAACTGGTCCCAGTCCTTGGAAGTTCCCACACCGGGCAGCAACGCAAGAAGCAGGGTAGTTAGAACACGGGATGAAAAAAAAGAAGGGGGGCGGCGCATACCCGATGAGGCTTGCGAAAAGTTGCCCGCGCCGGAAGCATGAAAATGAACCCATGACGCCCCCCTACCCTTCCGTCTGGCTCTGGACCCCTTTGGGATTTCGCCCGTTAGAGGGGCTGCCTGCATGGGATCGAGGGTTCCGGTACGGAATGGCGGTGTTTGAAAGCATCCGATGCAGCCCGGGACGACTATGGTTCTGGGAGCAGCACGCTCAAAAGCTTGCTCAGACCGCCGTGCGTTTGGGCTGGCCCCTGCCACACGATGCGCTCCCGAACGCCGCTGCTCTTCTTGAAAAACAGCCTCTACCCCCGTCCCATGAGGGCTTCGCCCGCCTCTATTTGACCGCGGGTGACGGCTCTCCAACCTGCCCGGTAAAAGAACCGCGCCTACTCCTTTTTTTAGAACCCCGCCGCCGTATCCTGCCCGAAAGCTACCGGCTTGTGGAATGCGGTACGCCTTATCAACCGGTCCTGCCGGGAGGAAAGGCGGCCGCCTACTGGGGCAATCTCCGCGCCCTGGGAGACGCCGTCAGCCGCGGCGCGCAAGAGACGCTCCTCTTTGCGTCGGACGGCCACCTCATTGGAGCCGCCATGGCCAATGCATTCGTCAAAAAAGACGGACGCTGGCTCACGCCTCATGCGTCCACGGGGTGCCGCGAGGGGGTAGTGCGTGACTGGGTGTTACAAAACCATCCCGTAACCGAGACTCTTCTGACCCGGGCGGATTGCCGCGAAGCGGAGGCTCTTTTCATCACAAACAGTTGGCTGGGAATACTCCCGGTCGCCTCGCTGGGGGGAATGGACAAATCCCTGGCCCCGGAGGTTTCCGCACTGCGGAAAGTACTGGAAAAAAGCTGGCTTCCGTTTTTTTGATTCCCGGCTGGTTTACATCGATAAAAACTAAGCTAATGCTTTGGATGAGCAACCTGACGAGAGTCAGCACCCACCCCGCTAGATTCCCCGGGACTCCCCGTGAAAAATTTTCCCATGAAAATGAAACCAACACCATTCATCGCCCTCGCGTTGACGGCCGCACTGCCCGTCGCATTGAACGCAGCCGACGCCCCGAAACCGGCGGAAACCCGAGCCAAAGTGGGCGCCTTCTTCCGCCCCCTCCCCGACAAGATGCCTGGCTCGGAAAACGACACTCCCGCGCTGGTTTCACTGGGAAAGGATCTTTATTTCGAGAAAAAGCTCTCCGCCAACGACTCCCAATCCTGCAACTCCTGCCACGCGGTGGATCAAAACCGCGGCGGCGTCGACAACGAGCCCACATCCCCCGGAGCCTTCGGCAAGCGGGGAGGACGCAATTCACCCACCTCACTCAACGCAGGGTTCCATTTGGCTCAGTTCTGGGACGGGCGGGCGGCCGATCTGGCCGCCCAAGCCAAGGGGCCCATCCTGAATCCCATCGAAATGGCAATGCCCAGCCAGGAGGAGGTCATCAAGAAACTCTCCGCTTTGTCGGATTACCCGAAGGCATTCGGGAAGGCATTTCCCGGCGACGCGAAACCGATTACCTACGACAACCTCGCTAAGGCGATTGCGGCTTTCGAGCGCACTTTGATTACCCACGACCGTTTTGACGATTTCCTCAAAGGAAATGATTCCGCGCTCAACAGCGCGGAACTCGAGGGTCTGAACACCTTCGTGTCCACAGGCTGCATTGCATGCCACAACGGTCCGCTGCTAGGAGCGAACTCCTACCAGAAAATGGGCGCGGTCAATCCTTACCCCAACACCGAGGATCTGGGACGTTTTGCCGTGACCAAAGACGAGGCGGACAAGTTCAAGTTCAAGGTGCCTTCCCTACGGAACATCGCCCTCACAGCGCCCTACTTCCATGATGGAAAAGCGGCCACTCTGGAGGAAGCTGTCCGCCAGATGGCATGGCTCCAGCTCGGGAGGAAGCTCGAGGACAAGGACGTCAATGCCATCGTGACATTCCTCAAAACCCTTTCGGACAAATCCCGAGTCCAGCGGGTCGCGGCAAAGTAGTTCTTCGTATTCGACTAATCTAATGGGAGCGGGTGGAAAACCACCCGCTCCTTTTTTTTCGTGCGGTCCTGGAAACGCGCACCGTTCCAAAAATGGAATTGTTCCCGCTGCCCGGGGACATTCAAATCGCCGCCCGCCCCGTGGATACGCCCGTGGCCCCCCCAGTCCTGAACCCTCCATGAAAATTCGTCTTACTTCCTTTCTCGGTCTGAGCCTTTTGGCGGCCGCAAGCCCCCTCCCAGCCCAGATCCAACTCCAAAAAGGCGACCACGTCGCGATCGTGGGTGCAGGCCTCGCCGACAGGCAGCAGCACCACGGCTGGCTCGAGACGCTCATTCATAAAGCCTACCCGGAACACGAGCTCACCGTGCGCAACCTTGGTTTCGCCGCCGACGAGGTCAACCTGCATCCGCGCAGCGATGAAGTGCCGGCCACCGAGTACTTCCTAAACATGACCCCGGGCCAGCTGGCAACCAAGGCGGGCAAGGTGGATGTGGTCTACACTTCCGGCTCGGATTTTCACGCCAGCGTGATCCTCGCCTACTGGGGCTTCAACGAGTCCTTCAAAGGCGAGGCCGGACTTGAAGACTTCAAAAAAGCTTTGGATGAGTACCTCAAAGGACTTCTCAACGCCGACTACGGCAAGGGGCACCCGCGCGTTGTACTTCTTTCGCCCATCGCCCAAGAGGATCTCAAGGACCCGGTCAACTACCCGAAGGGCGCGCAAAACAACGCCAACCTTGAACTCTACACGCGGGCCATGGCGGACGTGGCCAAGGCAAACCGGGTTCCCTTCGTGGACCTGTTTCAAGCCTCCCGGGAGCTTTTTAAGTCTGCCTCCAAGCCACTTACCATCAATGGAATTCACCTCA
>JBILWF010000020.1:0-11501 GCA_044370075.1 Chthoniobacteraceae bacterium
CGCTAAGAAACCGCACCAGCTTCCCTTTGCCAAACGCCCCGGGCGCGATGCGCTTGCGGGGCGTTTTGCTTTCCGCTGGTTTTCCACCGCCCTCGGAGCGGCCCCGCGTCTCATCGCCACCCGGGCGACCTCAATCAACGCATCGCAACGTAGCGTTCGGGACGGGAAAAAGTTTGTCAGACTCCGGGGGCCCCGATATGAATTCCACTCCCTCGTAATGGTGGCCGTAGCTCAATGGTAGAGCTCCAGATTGTGATTCTGGCTGTTGCGGGTTCGAGTCCCGTCGGTCACCCCATCTCCCCCTCCTTTCTCTCCCAAGCCCGCCTGCCGTAGGTCCGGATGCACGCCGGGGAATGAGTCAAAAGCGGGGAAGGCGCTTTTGCCAAGTACAGGCAGGCTCTGGGCGGCTCGCGCATGCGTCGTCTTTTTCAAAAAACCCAGTATTTTGGCCCTTCCCGGGTCTTCCTAACTAGTTTGCCATCCTTATGAAGAAGTTTCTCCCCGTCGGCCTCTTTGTTTCCCTCGCCGTGAGCGGGTGGATGTTTGCCCAAAATTCCTCGCCGCTTGTGGAGCTGCCCGTGGCGCAGGAGCAGGCCCTTCCGTTCTGGATCTGGCCCGAGCACAAGGGCACGCCCGCGGCCGAGTTTGAGAGGGAGTTTCTGCTCTCCGCTCCGCCCGTGAGTGCCACGCTGCGGGTGGCTTGCGACAACGGTTGCAAGGTTTTCGTAAACGACAATCTGGCGCTCACCAACACGGACTGGAAAACCCCCGGCACGCAGGAAATCCGCCAGCATCTGGTTTCCGGCCGCAACGTGATCCGCGTGCAGGCAACGAACGAGGGGTCTACCGCGGGCTTCGTGTGCTTGCTGGAGGTGGCTTTGCCGGATGGTTCCCGCCGCAAGCTCATCTCCGATCACGCGTGGCTGTCCTCCACCGGAGACATCCGAACCGGCCGCGCTGCGGCGCATCCCGCCGTAGAGGTGCGTTCTTACGGGGCGGAACCCTGGCGCGATGTATTTCAGTTCAACAAAGAAACCGCCCCTGCCGCCGCGTCCAAGGGCGCCGAAAAAATCAAACTCGCGCCCGGCTTCCGCGCCGATTTGATCCACGAGGTTCCCGAGGGCGAGGGGTCCTGGGTGGCGATGTGCGTCGATCCCAAGGGCCGTCTGATCGCTTCCTCCACCGCGGGTGGCTTGATCCGCATCACCCCGCCCCCGATCGGCAGCAATGATCCCCCCAAGCTCGAGCGCATGCCCGTTGCTATGGGACACGCCAACGGGCTGCTCTGGGCCTTTGACAGCCTCTACGTTATGGTCTGCCGCGAGGGCGTGTATGAATCCGGTTCGGGTGTGTACAAGGTCACCGACACCAATGGAGACGACCTGCTCGACCACGCACAGCTGCTGCGCAAAATCCATGGACAGGGCGACCACGGTCCGCATGCGCTGATGCTCTCTCCCGATGGAAAAAGCATCACCGTGGTTTGCGGAAACGCCACGCGCATGACCGAAATCCAGCACTACCAGGTGCCGCCGGTATGGAAGGATGACCTCGCACTACCCAAACTCACCGGACACGGCTTCATGCTCGGCGTCGGCGGCCCCGCAGGCTACATCGCGCGCATGAGCCCCGACGGCGCTGAATGGACGCTGGTCTCCACCGGGCTGCGCAACCAGTACGACGCCGCCTACAACCGCGACGGCGAACTCTTCACATACGACGCCGACATGGAGTGGGATCTGAACCTGCCGTGGTACCGGCCCACGCGGATCTGTCATCTGGTCGATGGCGCGGAGTTTGGCTGGCGCAGCGTCTCCGGAAAATGGCCCGAGGATTATGCCGACTCCCTGCCTCCTGTGGTGAACGTCGGGCGCGGTTGCCCCACCGGGGTTTGTTTTGGATACGGTGCCAAGTTTCCCGCCCGCTACCAAAACGCACTCTACTTCGCGGACTGGACCTACGGAAAACTGTACGCCGCCCATTTGAAGGAAAAAGGCGCCACGTATGAGGCCGATCTGGAGGTGCTTGCGGAGGGGAACCCGCTGCCCCTGACCGATCTGGTCGTCAACCCCGGGGACGGTGCGCTGTACTTTGGAGTCGGCACCCGCAGCGGCGGAAGCGCCCTCTACCGCATCTATTACGCGGGCAGCGAAAGCACGCAGGAAGCGGCTCCCGGCGGCGATCCCGGGGCGAAAAAGCTGCGCGCTTTGCGCCACCAACTCGAGGACCACTACCACGCCACCGACGAAGCATCGCTCTCACTCGCACTTGAAAACCTTGCGCATCCCGACCGGTTCATCCGCTTTGCGGCGCGCACCCTGCTGGAGTTTCGCGATCCGTCGCAGTGGATGCAGCGCGCTCTTGCGCGGAAGGCGCCGCAGGATGTCGTGCAGACCGCGCTGGCACTTGCCCGCCTGGAGCAGGCTCCGCAACGGTCCGCGGTGTATGCCGCGCTGGGCGCGTTGGACTGGAACAATCTCGATGCCGGCTCGCGCCTGGATGCCATCCGTGCGCTGCAGGTAGTCGCCTCGCGCCTGGGCGATCCGGAGGGTGCACAAATGGAGATGCTTTTGAAAATACTCCACGCCGTGGTTCCCGCAAAAGAGCTGCGCGTGAATGTCGAGGCCGCACAACTGCTGGCCCGCTGGAAATCGCCGCAGCTGGTTTCCAAAATACTCCCGCTCTTCCAAAAGGCGGAGGATTCCGTGGACCAGATCAGCTATGCCGCGTGTCTGCGCTTTGCTTCGGAGGGGTGGACGCCGCAGACGCGGGAAGCCTACTTCCGCTGGTTTTTGCGCCCCGACTTCAACCGCGCCGGAAACCTGGGCAAGTTCATCGTGGACATTCGCAAGGATGCGCTCGCCACGCTCTCGGCGGAAGAAAAGGTGCACCTTAAAAACGTGCTGGCTGTCATTCCCGGGGCATTGCCCTCGGCCGACACCCCGGTTGCGGCGCGGTCTTTTGTGAAAAATTGGACCACCAAGGATCTTGTCGCCCAAGTGGAACCGCTTATGAAAAAGGACCGCAACCTCGAGCACGGAAAGGCGCTTTACCGCGAAACGGGCTGCGTGAGCTGCCATGCTTTCCACGGCGAGGGCGGTGCGGTCGGGCCTGAATTGACGCTCCTGGGCGGACGCTTTGCACTGAAGGAGATCATCGAGAGCCTCACTGAACCTAGCAAGGTCATCAGCGACCAGTACGGCATGTCGGCGGTGACGCTCAAAAACGGAACGGTTTACATCGGCCGCATCGTCAACGAGGGTGCGGATCTGGTGCAGATTCAGGAAAACGTGCTCGAGCCTTCGGATGTGCGCGATTTCTCCCGCAAGGACATCCAGAAGATCGAACCGTCGCCGGTCTCGCTGATGCCTCCGGGACTCGTGAACACCTGCAAGGCGGAGGATGTCGCGGACTTGGTGGCCTGGCTCGTAAGCGGCGTCAAAAAGTAGGTTCGCGCAACGCGGATCCCTCTTCAGAGGGCAGTGCAGGGGCCCGCCCCTGTATTGTGCTTGAAACACGCATCCGGGCTCAAGCAGCCCCCGGCAGCCTCTTTGCAGCGCAGACTGGATTTCCGGCCGGCGCGCCTCCAACGTGATTCTGCGTGGAAATTTGTGTTCTAGAAAGTCAGTGGCAGGCGCACCGTCTCCTGGATTCGGGCGACGGTTTAAAGCTGGAGGAAATCGCCGGCGTGCGTCTGGTGCGCAGCGAACCCAAGGCGTGGTGGCATCCCGTGCTGCCGCAGCAGGAATGGAAAAAGGCGCTGGCCGTTCATGAGGAGGGCGGCCGCGAGGGCCGCTGGCGTCTTTCCCCGCAGGCCCCGCGCGAATGGGAAACCCACTGGGGCGCCTGCAGGCTCCAGCTGCGCTTCATGGACAATTCCAAGCAGGTCGGCGTGTTTCCCGAGCAGTCGCCGCACTGGGAGTGGCTGCGCACGCAAACGCCGCCCGCTCCGGGCCAGTCGCGGCTGCTCAACCTTTTCGGATACACGGGCATGGCCTCGCTCGTGGCGGCCCAGGCCGGCTGGCAGGTCACCCACGTCGACGCCTCCAAACCCGCCGTCGCCTGGGGCCGGCGCAACCAGGAAATCTCAGGCTTCGGCGCCCTGCCCGTGCGCTGGATTTTGGAGGACGCACCCACTTTCGTAAAACGGGAGGCCAGGCGCGGGAACTTTTACGACGCCATCCTTTTGGATCCCCCCGCGTTCGGCCGCGGCCCCAACGGTGAATTCTGGAAGGTGGAGCGCGATCTGATGCCGCTTTTGGAGGCGTGTGCGGGCATTTTGTCGCCCGAAGCGCGGTTTGTGCTGCTGACGGTCTACACCATCGACGCTTCGAGCATCCTCTGCCACAACCTGTTGAGCCAGGCGCTTTCGGGGCGGGGGGGCGCCATCCGCATCGGCGAACTGGCGCTGCGGCACGCGCGGGATGCGCGCCTGCTGCCGCTGTCCCTGTGGGGACGCTGGGAGCGGGCTTAGGCCGCTTGCTGGCAGGGGGAAGCACACGCCGGACTGCGGGAGCCGGCCCGGCCCGGAGCGGTTGGGAAAAAGGCGGATTGCGGCGGGCGGAACAAAAAAGGAGGAAAAATCCCTTGCTCATATCTACACCGGTTTAGCATGCATTGAGTCGTCAGACAAAAACGGTCGACATGAAGGAATCCTGATTCCAGCAGTTCGACCCCAAACCTCAACTCCCTGCCTCCTTTATGCGTCTCCGTACTTCTCTTCTGCTCCCCGGCTTCCTCGCCCTCGGGCTCTCCCTCGCCCAGGCCGCCCAGGACCTCCTCAACGTCTCCTACGACCCGACCCGGGAGCTGTACGCCTCCATCAACTCCGCTTTCGCCAAACACTGGAAGGCCCAGACCGGGGAATCCGTGCGAATCAAACAATCCCATGGCGGCTCGGGCAAACAGGCGCGCGCCATCATCGACGGCCTCAAGGCCGACATGGCCACCCTCGCGCTGGCGGGCGACATCGACGCCCTCCACGAGCACGGCGGCCTTGTGCCGGCCAACTGGGTGAGCCGTCTGCCGCACAATTCCGCGCCCTACACCTCCACCATCATCTTCCTCGTGCGCAAGGGCAACCCCAAGGGGATTCACGACTGGAACGACCTCATCAAGCCCGGGGTGCAGGTCATCACGCCCAACCCCAAGACCTCCGGCGGGGCCAAGTGGATCTATTTGGCCGCGTGGGCTTACGCCGAAAAAACCCTCGGCCGCAATGAGGCCAGGGTGCGTGACTTCGTCGCCCAACTCTACCGGAATGTCCCCATTCTGGACACCGGCGCCCGGGCGGCCACCGGCACCTTCGCTCAGCGCGGCATCGGGGACGTCCTCCTCACGTGGGAAAACGAGGCCTACCTGAGCCTGCAGGAATACGGCGCGGACAAATTCCAAATCGTGGTTCCCTCGCTGAGCATCCTGGCTGAGCCCAGCGTTTCCGTGGTGGACAAGGTCGCCGACGCCCGGCAAACCCGCAAAGTGGCGGAAGCCTACCTCCAGTTCCTGTACACAGAGGAGGCTCAGGACATCATCGGGAAAAACTTCTACCGCCCCCGTTCCGAAAAGGCGCTGGCCAAATACGGCGCACAATTTCCCAAAATTGAACTGGTCACCGTCGACGGAGCGTTTGGCGGCTGGCCCAAGGCGCAGAAAATCCACTTCGGTCCAGGGGGCGTCTTTGACACGGTCTACAAGCCCTGAGGTGCGCGTCCCACGCAAACCGTCTTTTGCTGCACTTAAACTTGATAAAAATAATGGCCATTCTGCCGAACATCACCCAGACGGTTGGCAAAACGCCCCTCCTCCGTCTCTCCCGCCTCGCCCCCGACCTGCACGCCCACCTCCTCCTCAAGGGGGAATTCTTCAACCCCCTCGGCAGCGTCAAAGACCGCATCGGCCTCGCCATGATTGAAACCGCCGAACGAGAGGGCCGCCTGCGCCCCGGTGCCCGTCTCATCGAACCCACCTCCGGCAACACCGGCATCGCGCTGGCCTTTGTCGCCGCCGCGCGCGGGTACCGGCTCACCCTCACCATGCCCGAGAGCATGAGCCTGGAGCGCCGCGTGCTTTTGAGCCTGCTCGGTGCGCAGCTGGAACTTACCCCCGCCGCCCAGGGGATGCGCGGCGCCATCACCCGCGCCGAGGAACTCCTCGCGCAGGATCCCGGCGCCTGGATGCCCCAGCAGTTCAACAACCCCGCCAACCCGGAGGTGCACCGGCGCACCACCGCTGAGGAAATCTGGGAGGATACCGCCGGCCGCGCCGACATCCTCGTCGCCTCCGTCGGAACCGGCGGCACGATTACGGGCGTTTCCGAGGTGCTCAAAACGCGCAGGCCGGGTTTTCAAACCGTCGCCGTGGAACCGTCCGCCTCGCCTGTAATCACCCAGACCCTCCGGGGCGAACCTCTCAAACCGGGACCGCACAAAATCCAGGGAACGGGCGCGGGCTTTGTCCCCCCCAATCTGAACCTCCAAATTGTCGACGAGGTGCTCACCGTCGCCGATGAGGAAGCTCGCGCGCGTAGAGGGCATCCTCGCGGGGATATCCACGGGAGCCAACGTGGTCGCCGCATTGGAAGTCGCGAGGCGTCCCGAAAACGCGGGTAAGACCATCGTCACGGTGGGTTGCAGTACCGGCGAGCGGTATCTTTCGACGGCGCTCGGCGATGCGGCGCGGAAGGAGGTCGGTGTATGAGCCGTATTTTGTCCCGCCATCAGGCGCCGCCCCTTTCCGAAATTGGAAGCCAGCGCGTGCGTCACGCGGCTGCTGTTCTGGATGAATGGCTCGAGGACCGGCGTTCCATTCAGCTGCGCGATTTGCTGCTGCCGTTGCTTGTCCAGGCGCGTCACTCGAATTGCTTGTGGACGGACTCCCTCGGTTTCTGGGAGCACAACGGGCAGACGCTCTGGCTGCCGCGGTTTCATTTCCAGCGCACGCGGACCGTGAAATCCCGCATTCAAATCGGCATCTTCGCCGGCATTCACGGGGATGAACCCGCGGGCATTCTTGGACTGATGGATTTTCTGCGGGAACTCGATGAAAATCCGGAGCTGGGAAAAGACTACGAGATTTGGATTTATCCCGTCTGCAATCCGGGCGGCTGTCTGGACCGGACCCGGTTTTCGCGCACGGGCCGCGACCTCAACCGCGAGTTTTGGTCCGGCAGTTCCCAACCGGAAGTGCGGCTCTTGGAGCGCGAGATCCGCGAACGCCAGTTTCAGGGTATCATCTCGTTGCACTCGGATGACACCTCCCCCGGGTTTTACGGCTACGCCCGCGGAAACGTGCTCGCAAGCGGCCTGTTGGTGCCGGCCCTGGATGCAGCTGAACAGGTGCAGGCCCGGGACAGGCGCCGTTTCATCGACGGATTCAAAGCCTTCAACGGCATGGTACACGACGCTTGGGATGGCATCCTGAGCGCTCCCCCCGAACAGCGCCTGCGTCCTTTCGAAATCATCCTGGAGAGTCCCGCGCTGACACCCGTCGCCGATCAGCGGCGTGCGTTCTGTCTGGCGCTGGGTTCTCTCCTCGCGGAGTACCGCAAGTTTATCTCCTTCGGCGGCGACTTGTAAGCCGCCGCGCAAACCCAGCCATCCCTTTCCACGCATTTTCCGACTTTTGCCGGAGACCTTCCTCTCCGGCGAAACGGGCAGCAGGAACCTCGAGCGGACTGTGAGTTCGTTCGATGAAACCCGTCTTGCGCCCTACCAACCCAGCCTGTACGCGGAGGTGTTCCTTCACCGAAAAAATCCGCGTGCGCACATCCTACGCACATCCATGAATCGTACCCTTCCGCTTGCCTCCTTTGCGCTGGCGGCGTCGCTTGCAAGTCCGTCCTCTGTCCGCGCCGCCGAGGCGCCGGCCGTGTTGTCCCTTGACGGCCCAACCACGGTGAACGACCCCGGTCCAAACTGGCAGCCGCCCGCGCTGCGTCTGGCCACCCGCATCGGCGAGCCGGTGGCCGCGCCCGCGCAACCCGCTCCCAGACCGCTTCAGCTGGGCAGCTACTTTCGCCCCGCGCGCAGCAACAGCACCACCCCGGATCCCGATCCGCCCAAGTATGTGGTCAACGCCAGCCGCAGCTGGCTGGCCCACACCACCGGCCAGTACCGCCCCGACAGCCTGAGCTGGCTCGACATCGGCCTCGACTACCGATTCCGCTACGAGTACCGCGAAAACGATATCCGTTCCTTCAATCCGTGGGCCACTAGCCGCTCTAGTACCAAGTACGGGGATCTCCGCTCCCACGGGTTCGGGCTCGACACGCCCATCCTGCACCGCACCCGCTTTTATCTTGGCATCAAAGAAATTCTGGACCCCTTCCGCTTTGCGATCGAAATCCAGGACTCCCGCATCTCGCGAGAGCGGGCAAACCGCCCCGTGCCGCAGTCGGATGAAATCAATGAATTTGCGCCGATCCGCCTGTATGCGGAACTGCACTTTGACAACCTGCTGCGTGACGATCCCCGCGGTAATGCGCGTCCCGTCAGCCTCCGGTACGGCATCCACAACTTCGAGTTCCTGGACCGCCGCCTCATTGCCAACAACCAGTGGCGCAACACGGCCAACACTTTCCAAGGTTTTCACGGAATCATTGGCCAGGAATCCAACGACTGGCAGCTGGACTTTTTGGCGGTCCAACCGCTCAACCGGTTGAAGTACGGCTGGGATCGTCCGATCGATCCGCGGTATCTTTACGGGGTCATCGGAAATTGGCGCGGGTGGTCGGACATTGTCACCATCCAGCCGTTCTATCTCCAGTTCCGGCAGTCCGAGCGCGGAACCACGGCCGAGAAGGTGGTGCACACGCCGGGCGTGCGCTTGTACGGGGTGGTGGGGAAGACAGGTCTGGATTTTGACTTCGATATTTCGCCGCAGTTTGGGGACAAAAAGGCCCTCGCCATCCGGCCGGGTGCGGTGACGGCAAGCCAAAGCCGGACCGCGGAAAAGGTGCGTGCATTTGCGGCAACCGCCGAGGTGGGTTACACTTACGAACAGCACGACTGGAAGCCGCGGCTGAGTTTCTTTTACGGATTCGCCAGCGGGGACCGTCGAGCAAACCGCACGCTGGCCAGCACGACGCCTGCCAGTCTCGGGGTGACGGACGCAACCGACAACCGGTTTGAGCGTCTCTACGGGTTCCAACGTCCCTGGTCGGCCAACGACTACATCGTGTGGGAGAACATCAGCAATCCAAAGATACAGCTTAATTTTCGACCTCTGAAAGAGTTGCGGGTAGAGCTTGGGTACAGCTGGCTGTATCTCGCGAGCGGTTCGGATCGCTTCTTCCGCCCCAACGCAGGCCAGTCCACCCAGAGGGATTACCAGGAGAAAGCGGGCAAAGACATCGGCCAGGAGTTTGATACGCGCATCCGCTATCCCCTCACCAAAACAATGGATTTCACCTTCGGATACGCGCATTTCCGGGCCGGAGACTACATCAAGCAAAACGTCTTCCGCACCAACGCAACAACCGGCGTGCGCTCCGACAAGACCCACTCCGATTTCGCCTACATCGAAATCTCCCAGCGCTTCTGTTAAGCGCCATGCGCCGGGGGCGTGCGGGGGCACGCCGCTTTCTCGGCTTTTGGAAGAGACTGGATCCGAGCGGATTGGTCCTTGAGGGTGAGGGGCTCCGGGATGCGTCGGGGGAGGCCATGGAAGCGATTGTTGGGTATCGTTTCCATGGTTCCTTCCCGGTGCATGAGGGAAAGCTGATCCGGGCGCCCGCGGCGACACCGTGCGGTTGCCTTCGGTCAGAAGCCCTTCTTGAATACCGCGCGCCCCCAAGCTTCCGCTGCAACCGAATCACCCGGGCCCCGCTACACGATGCCTTCTGAGCGTTCTCCCACGCGCCTTGCCGAGTTGGCGAAGCTTTTCCTCAAGCTCGGCAGTTTCGCGTTTGGCGGGCCGGCTGCCCACATCGCGATGATGGAGGACGAGGTTGTGCGCCGGCACCGCTGGATGGCGCGGGACGAGTTTCTCGACCTGCTCGGCGCAACCCATCTGCTGCCGGGCCCCAATTCAACCGAGCTGGCCATTTACATCGGCCACCGCCGCGGAGGATGCGCCGGTCTGCTCGTGGCGGGGATTTGCTTCATCCTGCCTGCAGCACTGCTCGCCGGCCTCCTGGCATGGGGTTATGTCCGCTATGGAAACCTGCCGAAAGTGGGGGGACTGTTCTACGGCATAAAACCCGTCATGCTCGCGGTGGTGCTGCAGGCGCTGTGGGGACTGGGGCGGATTGCGCTCAAAAACAAAACCCTCGCCCTCCTCGGCCTCGGTGCGGTTGCGGTCCTAATTCTGGGCGCCCACGAACTGGGTGTGCTCTTGGGCACCGGAATTCTTGCGGCGTTGCGGCGGCACACTTCCCGGGGCAACCACACGGGCGGTGGAACGCTCCCAGCGCTGCCCGCGTTCGGTGTGCCCGTGTTTTCCGCGGGGACTGTTTTGCCTGCGGCCTCCGCGACGGCTCCCGGTCTGTGGGGCTTGTTTCTTTTCTTTCTCAAAGTGGGTTCCGTTTTGTTCGGCAGCGGTTACGTCCTCCTCGCTTTTTTGCGGGCGGACCTGGTGGACCGCTGGGGGTGGCTGACGGAGGGACAGCTTCTCGACGCGATTGCCGTGGGTCAGATCACTCCGGGGCCTGTGTTCACCACGGCGACCTTTATCGGGTACCTGCTTGCGGGATGGCCGGGTGCCTCGCTGGCCACGCTAGGGATTTTTCTTCCCGCGTTTTGTTTCGTGGCGTTGAGCGGTCCCCTGATTCGCAAACTGCGTGGTTCGTCCACAGCAGGCGCTTTTCTCGACGGAGTCAACGTGGCCTCTCTTGCGCTGATGGCCGTGGTCACTGTGCAGCTTGGCAGCGCCGCAGTGATCGACACCACCACGCTTCTCCTCGCGGCGTTGAGTGCCTTGCTTTTGTTCCGCTTCAAAACCAACGCCTGCTGGCTGGTCCTCGCGGGTGCGGCCGCCGGATTTCTCAAGGTCCAGTTTGGAATGTAAACTCCGTGCGCTCGCTCGCGCGCATTCTCCGCCGATCGATGCGGGCGAATTTTGGAACGCATTGTATTTTATGCACGCTAGACCGGGAGGCTATACGATGCGGGGTGTATCAACCCGGTTTACCCTCGATCCATGAATGTCCCTGTTCAAATGAAAGGGGAATTTATGAAAAAAACAAACTGTCATACGAATTCATGATGCGCGCCCTTACATGGGTTGGGATGCCGACAAAATGAACCGCCAGGGGGAGGGCCCCGTCTGCTTCGTAGCCCGGCAACATGTTGATTCTTAGATTACTGGATGGAAGAAACTCAGGGAAGTGTTCCTTCGCCTCGGCAATAAACTGTCCCTGATCACTTTGATTGACGTGGGTCGAAGAGCGGTCCGAAATGGACTCGCAGCGGGCTTGGACCGATTCAAGAAACAAACGGATTTTTTCACAATTCTTAAAAATCAGGAGTCCGGCATTAAACTTCCAGTCGCCGATGTCCTGATAG
>JBILWF010000395.1:0-3760 GCA_044370075.1 Chthoniobacteraceae bacterium
TTGGATGGGGGGGGCTAAGCTGGGGGGGGGGGGGGGTTGGGGATGTTGGGTTGGGGATGTAGGGGAAGCTGGATTTCGCGCCCGGCGGTGCGCGGCCGGTGGACTTGTTTTTAATCCGACTCCAGAGAGCAGGCGTGCGCGGCAAATCCCGCGCCGAAGGAACACAGCCAGTACCGCTCGTTCTGCGAGTTCGCGGCAAGCGCTTCCTCGAGGGCGAACAACACCGAGGGGCTGCTCATGTTGCCGCAGCGGCGTAGCACCGCCCGCGTTTCCGCGAGGGCGTGTTCGCCCAGTTCGCGTTCCACGGCATCCAGCACGTCACGTCCCCCCGCATGACAGACCACGCGGTGTGCGCGGTAATCGGCTTCCCGGTACAGCTGTCCAACGGCGCGCGCTGCGACTTCAGGAACGGAGCGGTGGAGCTGGTTGCAGAGTTTGCCCTCCCGGTTTACGAACCGCACTTTTTCGCGATGCTCCGGCCAGTGGATGCCGCGGAAAGCGCCGAAGCGGCGTCCGCCTGCGTGCGCGCGCCCTCCGTCAAGGACGACGGCGGCGGCTCCGTCGCCAAAGAGGCAGAGGCTTATTAACACGCCCGGATCCTCGCTCAGGTAAAACGCGGCGGAACACACCTCGACCGCCAAAACCGCGGCGCGGTGGGTTGGGTTTGCGGCCAAATAGCCGCAGGCCAACCGCAGCGCGGGAATCGCGCCCCCGCATCCGGCCCCGGTCAGGTCTGCCAGGTGCGTGGAGGTGCCAAGACCGAGTCGCTCGGCAACGTGGCTGCTCAGCCCCGGGCAAAGATATCCCGTGCAACTGCTCACGAACAACGCATCGACGCCCTGCACGCCCGCCCGGTGCAGGGCGCGTTCGAGGGCCGCATTTCCAAGGCGCGTCGCTTCCTTTTCGTACGCTTCGTTGAGCTCCTGGGCATTCAAACCGGAGAGCACCGCGCCGGGGGCGAGGGCCAGATGACGCGCTTCAATGCCGTTGTTGCCGAGCAGGACCTTTTCAAAGAGCTGGCGCGCGCGCGTGCTCAACCCGGCTAGGGCGGGCGTGTCTTTCAGCGCCTCCCAACAGTCCGTTTGCGTAAACCGGCGGACCGGAACCGCGGTAGCGAGGCTTCGAAAATACATGGCTCCCTATCGCACCAAGCCCACCAGCGTATCAAACGAAACCCACCCTTTTCTCAAAACGGTTGTGCACAGGCTCCGGCCCCAGCCGTGCATCACCGCGCGCTGCAGCCATAGCGCCCAGCGAATGCGGGACGCAAACAGCCGCCTCTGCGACCGCACCACGCGGCACTCAGCTTCCCGCCAGTCCCACGCGCCCCGGCTCCAGCCTGCAACAGGCTCCACCGCGGCAAGCGCTCCCTGCAGCGCCATCGTCATGCCGTTGCCGGTGAGGGGCGCAATCATCGCCGCCGCGTCTCCGACGCGAATTCCGCGGCCGAACCCCGGCTGCCACCCGAGCTCAAAGCGGTTGACTCCCTTGAGCGAACCCGCGCGAATCCGGGCCCGCCGCAACCGCCCGGCAAGCTCCCCCAAGCCCGCCGCGGCCGCTGCGTTTTCCAGCAGATTTTCCCGGCCACCCGCTCCGTTCCCCTCCCGGAACAATCCCGTGACGTTCACCCACCCGTCCTCCACGGCCGTGACCCCCACATACGCGTGCTTGCCCAAATGCACTTCCAGATCGGACGTGCACGGCAGGTCAGTGTAATGCGCCTTGATGCCGAGCCAGCCCGGTCGGGCTGCCCCCGCCGGCTGCAGGATGCGGCCGGTGGCCAGCACGGTTCCCTCGTCGGCAGCGTGCGCATCGGCGCGCTGTCCCGTTTTTAGCACCCCGCCGCATGTCAAAAACCGCGCGGCGAGCGCTTCATCGAGAAAATGCCGGCTCACGCCGTACGCAGCGTTCGGCAGCGTACCGCGAAAAAACAGCTGGTCTCCGTCGAACCACGCGGTTTGCCGCGGGCGCAGCGCCCGCCCCAGAACGTCGCGGATCCCGAGCGCATCGAGGTCCCCGGGCAGGATGCCGGAGATGAATTCGCCGCAGACGCGGTGCCGCGGATAGCTACCCGCCTCCAGCAGCGTGACCGGAACGCCCTGTTGGCGCAGTCCAATGCCGAGGGCCAGCCCTGCAAGACCGCCTCCCGCGATGGTGACATTCTTCAGCGCCATGCCCGCATCCGGTACGCACCCAGCAGGGTAGACTTTACCCGCACCTGCCATCCGGAGAGTCCCAGCCACTCCGGTAGTTCCATGCCGCGAAACCCCGCCTCGATGCTGCATTGCATGTCGTGCCGTGTGACCGGACCAAACCCGGCCACCCACGACAAAACGCGGCCCTGCAGGGAATGCGCCGCGTACCGGGCGGGCTCGCTGGCAAGAATCAACCGGCAGCAGGCGGGCACGCGGTCCCCGATCCAGCGCAGCTGGTCTTTTTCAAAGTGATGCAAAAACAAATTTGCGACCAGCACCTCGGTCTCCGGCAGCGCAGAAAGGGCGAAAAGGTCCGTCTGAATCCACGCGGCCTCGGGGGGCCAGTCCGCCGGGGCCGGCAGGAGGTCAAGCGCCTGCCACTTGCGCGCGGCGGGGCCTCCGGGGGCCCGTGCGGCGCGGAGCAGACTCCCGTCTCCCGCCCCCAACTCCAGCACACGCTCCCCGCCCGGTACGGCGCGCTCGAGTTCACGGACAAACCAACCCGCGTTGCCCATGATGCGGTTGATGAGGCGCAGTTCGCGCCGGCTGCGGAGGGCCGCGGGATCGGCGTGCGGCAGGCTGTCGAGGTGTTCGGGTAAAACGCGGCGTTGCACGGAGGATTGCGTTTTAGCGCGGCGCACGGGTTGCGGACCCCGGGAAGGGTGCCGGTTCGGGTCGTGCCATGGGGCAAGGGATACTCCTTTGCGCGCCCATCCGGCAAGCCTCCGTACCGGCAGATGGTTTTGCGTGGAGCGCGGGCCGGCCCGCGGGGGTGCGTGCGGAGCGGATGCTCGCCAAAGTCAGGCACGCGGGACGCGAAATTGAGGATCCCAGCGAGTTGCGCCGCACTGCGCGAGCGATGCACCGGGTTGAAGCGTCCGATCCCTGAGTTACCCGACAGGCTGCAGCCCATGGGGACAAAGATCTCGAAGTCCGCAACATTCCGTGTCGCCCGCGAAGCGCCTTTGAGAATGGCACACGCCGCAATCAAGGCGTCTCCGCGCAGGGCGCGTCCTCTGCCGCTGATGTGAAACATACTCGCGGCCTCCCGAGTCTGGCTTTCGTCCAAAGGTACAATTTGGGATACAACGGACTTCACTCTCTCCACGCGGCCAATTCGGTGTTTTGAAAAAGGTGGCCGTAAAACGCTTTGATAAGCAGGCGGTTTTGAAGTTACCTCAGAGGTGGCCGAATCAATCCTCATCCGAGCCAGAGTTCGTACTCAGACTTCTCAAATTCAGGTGCAACGGAGTGGATATCCGAAAAGCTCAGCGACGTTCAAAACGCGAATCAGCAAATGCGTAATCCATTTCAAAGATCGAGCATGGTGCTTAGCAGCGGAAATCGTGAAAACTTCCGGCCGCGCAATTTAATGCTGTGAAGAACGCGATTTGAGAACTACTGGAACTTTAAATCAAAACCGCTTCGCAACATGGAACGCTGTTGTGGAGTATGACTTAACGTCCGTCCCCGGCAGGTCCCCACCATATGAAACGTCGTGACTTTCTTTTAACCTCGGCACTGGCGCTGCCCGCGGGTTTTCTCCCGGCCCAAACCACTTCTAC
>JBILWF010000396.1:0-3759 GCA_044370075.1 Chthoniobacteraceae bacterium
GCTGCTTCGATCTGCATTTGCGGGTCGGGCAGTGGCGTTTCGCCGTCCAAAACTGTTCCCTGCGGATAAATGGAGAGTCGCGCGGAAGCCAGTGCGCGAGAAACAACACCGGAAAACTGGAGGCGCGTTCCTGTCAGAAAACTTCCCCTCCCCGAGTCGAGGCGGGTGACGGTTTTTTCCTGCTGGAGGTATTCGGGAGGGGTCGCAGTGACCTCCAGTTCGCGCAGTTCCGGTCGGAGCACGGGGCGAATCAGCACCCGGCGCGTGTGATCTCCGGCGCGCAGGAGCACGCTGGCATCGCGGGTGAGTGGGGGGAAGTGCAGAGTGGCCGCAAGGCCCTCGGTTGGCGCGTCCAGCCGGGCAAAGGCCGTGGATTCTGCGCTGAGCTTTTTGGGGCGCCAGAGGGCGGCGGCGTCCAGACGCGGGGTGAGCTCAAAAGGTTCCCCGTGCGCCACGGTGATTTCTCTGGGGAAATCTTGCAGACGGGCAAACGTGGCGCGCTCCAAGGGGCTCCACGGAAGCGCCCAGCGCTGGATTGCATTGAGGGTGATCTCCGGACACAACATCCCGCCCGCCATCAAAACGCAGATGCCCGCTGCCGCGTAGCCTCCCCGCCGCCGCGCTTCCTCGGCGGGAACTGCAGCGCGGAAATCAAATTCCCGGGACTGCTCCGCAACCGATTCCATTGCAGCCTGAATGAGCTCCAGCGAAGCTCCCGCCGAAAGAGCCTGTGGACGCGACAATTCCACCACACTCTCGAGGCTGTCGCCCAGGCGGCTGAAGTAACCCTGGATGAGCCGCGCCAGCTCCGAGGTAGAACGCGGCCGCCAAATCCAAAAATGACTCCACCGGCGCAGCAGCAGCAGGATCCACAACAGGCTGGTGGAGGTGAGAATCGAGCGTGCCAGAACCGGTGCCTCCACCACGCGGTCCATCGCAAACAACACGATGGGACCGGTAAGCATCGAGGCGCTTATGCCAAAAAACGCGCTGAGGGTTTCAACCAGCATCAGGCGCATCTCAAACTCGCGCAGGCGCGTGTTCAGAGATTCCGGCAGCTCGTTGGGGTGTGGAGTGCTCAAGCCAGTCCGCGAAATTTACGGCCCGCCCACAGGGCGAACCAAACCGCCAATATAATGCCTTCCCATACCGGGTGGCACCACAATCTCAAACGCGTTTCTACCGCGGGATGCTCGGGGAGCACCCTGAGCTTTTCGGGAAGCGTCGTCACCGCTGCTCCGCTCAACCAGCTTCCCCCGCTCAGGAGCGCGATTTCGCGCATGACCCCGCTTCGTGCCGGGGCGCCAGTTTTTTCGGCGGTAGACGGCCTCACCTCCAGTGTCGTGGTGAGCGAACGCCCTGTGGATCTGGACTCGAGTGCCACCGTGTAGGTTCCCGCCTCCCGCGGTTTGAACGTCCCGGAAAGCGCCCCCCAGGCGGAGGCCCCGGCGTTGAGAGGGAGCGTTTCCCGGGCTCCCCCCGGCGCCGTCAGCGTGAGGACTGCTTCTGCGTTGCCTACCGGAATGCCGAGGGTGTCCAGCAGCGCGGCATGCAATTGAACCGTGTCACCCTGCTGGGGAGCCTGCGGGCTGTAAAAAAGACGCACGCCCTCCGCATGTGAAAGATGACGCTGATGCGCCATCCAGCGCACCACCTGCCCCCAAAAACGGTAATGGTAGGTGTCCTCCACCCCGCGCCGCCACCGCCATGCCGAGTCGGTTCCCATGTAAAGCACCTTGCCCAAACCCGCGTTACGCGTAACCAAAAGAGGCACCCGTCCGTGCCGGGTACGCGCGCTGTCGTGCACGGCCAGCACCTCCGATCCAGTCCGCGGCCGTAAAACCGGCGCATACCATTGAAATCCCGGGAGTGACCGCCAAACGCTTTCATTCGAGGCCGGATCCGCCGTGAGCAGGGTCAACCAGTGGGAGCGCCCGCGCAGGGTGAGCTCCAGATGCCCCTCTCCATCCGGAGCCCGCCCCTGCGACACCGCGGCAGGAGCAGTTCCACCGCCTTCGGAAGCGGCCCCATCCAGCTCCACGGGAAAGAGATCTCCAAGGGCGGAATCCAGCAGGCTGCGCTGGTGTCCTTCGGGTCCCGGCAGAAAAACAAGCCCGCTGGCCTGCTCTTCCACAAGCGCACGCACCAACTGCGCGCCCTCGACACTCAGCCCGTCCCGGTTTCCGCCCAAGGCGCTTGTTCCCCGCAAGCCAATATCTCCGATAAAAACCACATCGTAAGACTGAAGCGCCTCCATGCGCGCCGGAATTTCCGAAAGGTAACCCTCCCCCCGGGCCGGCCCCAGCCGGGGATGCAGCAGCACGGTGCGCAATTCCACCCCGGGGTCCCGCGCGAGGGCGTTGCGCAGGTATCGGATTTCCCACCGCGGCAGGGTGTCTATAAGCAGCACTTTGAGCGTCTCCCTTCGCACAGAGAGCTGCGCTTCGCGGGTGTTGTTTTCTGGATTGAGCTCCCCCTCCTGAACGGGCACCTCCAGACGCAGCCGCATTTCGCCCTCCTCCTGCGGCGAAAAAGCCAGCGTCTCGGAAAGCTCCCCAAGGGCGGGAATGACCACGTCGCGCTCCGCCAAAAGCGCCGCCGGCGTCGAGAGCGTGATGCGCGTGCGGACCTCACGCGGAAGGTGGTTTTGAATCCGAAAGGATGCGGCCACGCGCTCTCCCACCATGCTGTACGCGGGCACCTGAAGCGCGGACGCCTCCACATCGGGCAAATGCACGTCCGAGCCTGCTTGCATTGTGAAAACCGGGATTCCGCTCGCCCCAAGGGAGGACGCGGCACTGAGCGGGTTTTTACCGGTGTTCCAGTCCCCATCACTCAGGAGCACCACGGCGCGGGGCAGGGGGGCGGACTGCATCTGTGCCTGCAGCGCCCCGTGCAGGTCTGTGCCTTCCGCGTTCGCCGGAGCACCCGGAATCCGGGAGAGGGGCGTCAGGCGAATATCGAACCGGGCCCGAAGCGCCTCCCAGCTCGCGTCTTCCAGCAGGCTGCGGATCCACGTTTCGCGGGTGAGGGGAGCTGTTCCGGGGGTGAAGGGATCGGGTTGGTCCCGGGTTTGGGTGCTCAGCGAGTCGTCCCAGAGCACGTGCACCCGGGGTTTCTCGGTCTGGGGGACAGGCACCACGCGCTCGGGCTTTAATAGGGTGAGAATCACTAAAGCGACCGCTGCCATCCGGAGAAACACCAGAAACCGCCGAACGCGGTCTGTGCCAGCGCGCATCCACTCACGCGGCGTCACGACCATCCCCGCCGCCAGCAGAAGCGCGGCTGCGGCGATACCCCAGCCAGATCCCTCCAAATGCCAGGATCCGATGCTCATGCGACGGGAGATTTGATCGGGGGCCTGGCCTTCGAAGGCGTGCTTGGATCCATCCAGCAAAGCGCCATTTCGGCGCACAAAAATAGCGCCAGCAGCACGCTGATTGCCGGCCACAATTCGTTTTGCACGGCTTCGGTCGAAAGCGCGCTCGCATTCTCCAGCGTCTTCAGCGGCACGCCCGGCAGCAGGCCAGCCAGATCGGATGCGGGCAGTGTGCGCGCATCATCCTCCACCTCGGGCCGGTTCAGCGCCAGCCAGCGCGCACCCTGCCGGTACACCCCCGCATTCCAGCGGGGATCCGCAACCCGTTGGAACGAAGATGTATCACCGGAAGCCGGTTCATCCGCGGCACGGTGTGTTGGAACCCAAACTTCCTCCGGCTCGGGTCGCCATTCCCCGGCCGTTCCCTGCGTGGCGGGACG
>JBILWF010000021.1:0-11463 GCA_044370075.1 Chthoniobacteraceae bacterium
TTACGGCCGCCCTGCGTGTTTCTGGCGCCGAGCCCGCTCCGGGAGCTTTTTCGAAAAGGTGCGCGCTCGGTGCGCTCAGCACGCTCGGTGCCCTCGCCTCGCCCTGCGTGGGGGTTGCGCGGTGCCGGCGTTTTGTTGCGGCGGGGCGCAGGTCTCTCGAACGCGGTTGTTTGGCGCTCGGGTTGCCGCTCGCCTTGGCCCGAAGTTGAGGATGAGGCTGAAGTCGAGGCCGGCCGTGTTGCCAACTTTTTCGGAGAGCGTCCCGCCTTTAGATCGGCGACATCTTTGGGGGACAACATCCGCCACATTCCTGCGCGCAGTTTTTCCGGACGCAGCGTGCCGATCCTCACGCGTTTGAGCGCTTCCACTTCGTAGCCGCAATCGTAAAGCATGAGTCGGATCTGGCGTTTGATCCCCTGCGTTAAAATGACGCGCAACTTGAGCGCGGACATGATTTCAACGGTCTCCATCTTTGCCCGGCCGCCCTCGATGTGGAATCCGCGCAGCAGTTTTTCGGCGTGCTTCGCGTCAAAGGGCTTGTCGAGGGTGACTTCGTATTCCTTCTCCAGCTTGAACCGGGGATGGGTGAGTGCCAGCGCGAGGTCCCCGTCGTTGGTTACCAGCAGCAGTCCCTCGCTTTCCATGTCCAGGCGTCCCACGTGATACACGCGCGGCCAATCGGTGGGCAGCAGGTCAAAAATGGTGCGGCGCTGCCGTTCGTCCGACGCGGTGCACACGAAACCCTTTGGTTTAAAAAGCAGCGCATGGATGGTTTCCTGCGGTGCAATCACCCGGGAGCCCACCTTCACCACGTCCCCCGGGGCGACCCGGGTGCTCAAATCCTCCACCACCTGGCCGTTGATGCGGACTTTTCCCTCCAAAACGAGGGCTTCAACGCTTCGGCGGGAGCCGAGTCCGGCGGAGGCAAGGTAACGGTTCAAGCGCATGGAAAAGGGTGGTGCGGGAAATTGTTTTGGGCGCGGAAAGGCGACCTGCCGGACAGCATTTTTTTGGTGCAAAAAATCCTTCGCCGAGGCAGGCCTACGGTTTGGAAGTTTCGGTGTTTTTCAGCCCGAGATCAAACTCGCATCCTTGCGATATTTCACGAATCTGATCATTTGCAGAAGAGGTCTTTTTTCCCCATGAAAGGAACTATCCCCCGCAAAACGGTTTATCGGCTTTCTGTCTACTACCGGTGTCTGTCCCGTCTGCGCGCCAACGGAGTGGAGACGGTTTCCTCGGCTGCGCTCTCGAAGGTGGCTGGTGTGAAATCCACGCAGTTGCGCAAGGATTTGGCGTACTTCGGCCATTTCGGCACACGGGGGCTCGGGTACAGCGTTGGGGATTTGACGGCAAAGCTTGCGGAGGTGATGGGTACCGCGCAGTTGCAGCCGGTGATTTTGGTGGGTGTCGGGCAGTTGGGGTCGGCGCTTTTGGGCTACGACGGGTTTGCGCGCGAGGGGTTTGAGGTGGTGGCGGCCTTTGACGTGGATGCCGGGCGCCGGCACCGAGGCAAGCTGCGGATGCCTGTTTTGCCCATGAGCGGGCTGGGGGCGTTTGTGCGCGAGCGGGGTATCAAGATCGCGGTGCTGACCGTGCCCGGGCATGTGGCCCAGGAGGTGGCTAACGAACTGGTGACGAGCGGAATTCAGGCCATTCTCAACTTTGCGCCCGCCGTTTTGCAGGTTCCCGAGCAGGTGGTCGTCAACCACGTCGATCTGGCAGCGGAGCTGGAGAACCTGAGTTATTTCATCCATTAGGCGCCATGGAACTGGAAACGCTGGTTCCTCTTCCGTGGGCTCCTGTGCACTTGGAATGCACTTTTCAAAGCGGACAGGCTTTTCACTGGATCCGAGTCGGGGCCGGATGGCTGGGGGCGATCGGGACTCAGCCTGCTTATCTGGAGCAGCGCGCCGACGGCTCGGTCTGGGTTAATCCTGATGCGCGGGAGGCCGCGCTCCGGTATCTGGCATGGGAAGACCCCCTCCCGGAAATTGAGGCCAGTTTTCCAAACGACCCCACCATGCAGCAGGCTCTGGCCTTTTGTCGGGGCATGCGGATTCTGCGGCAACCGGCATGGGAGGCGGTGGCGACCTTCATAACCTCTTCCATGAAGCAGGTGGCCCACATTGCGCAAATCTCCCACACCCTGCGCCGGCGCTACGGGAGGAAGTTCTCTTTTTCGGGTGCGGAGCTCTTTTCCTATCCGGAGCCGGGAGCGCTGGCGGTCCTTGAGGAGGCGGATCTGCGGGCCTGCGCCCTTGGGTATCGGGCCAAAAACCTCCTGGGGGCGGCCCGTATGGTTGCGTCGGGCGCGGTGGACCTCGGGCAGGTGGCATGCATGGAGCAGGAGAGCGCCAAGGCGGAATTGTGCCGCCTTCCGGGAGTGGGGGAAAAGGTGGCCAATTGCGCGCTGCTTTTCGGTTTTGGGCGCTTGCAGGCGTTTCCCGTGGACGTGTGGATTGAGCGGGTGATTCGGGAGAAGTATTTCGCCAGAAAACGCCAGGTGACGGCGGGGCGCATCCGGGAGTTTTGCGCGGAATATTTCGGACCGTATGGCGGGTACGCGCAGCAGTACCTCTTCCATCACGCCCGGCTGACGTGGGGTAAAAAGTAGCGCTCGGCGTGCACTCCTGTATTTTAGACAGTCCGCTCTGTTGTATGAAAGTGAACGTGGCATTGCATCCGGCTGAAATCGCCTGCCTGAGAGGCACGGCGCTGCCGGGTGTTTTATGCGTGGTTTTTGATGTATTGCGGGCGACGTCCTCGATCGTGACCGGATTGGCGCATGGTGTGCGGGAGGTGATTCCGGTGGAGACGATTGAGGAGGCGCGTGCGTGGGCGGCTTCCTCCCCGGGCGTGCTGCTGGGGGGCGAACGCGGGGGGGATCGCATCGACGGATTTACTCTTGGGAATTCGCCGGCGGAATATCAGGCGCATCCGGGGGCCACCGTGGTGACGACGACTACTAATGGAACCGTGGCTCTGCGTGCGTGCGCCGGAGCGATGGAAATTTGGGTTGGAGCGGTTCTCAACCTGGATGCGCTGGCCGGAGCGTTGGTGCGGCGCGCGCCGCGCGAACTGCTTTTGGTTTGTGCGGGGACTTTTGACACGCTGGCTCTGGAGGATGTGTGGGCGGCGGGCCGGTTGTTGTGCATGCTGGAGGCGCGTTTGGGTGTCCTCGACGCGTCCGATGCCGCCGCAACGGCGCTGGCCGTGGCGCGGAGTTGGCCGGACCCGGCGTCTGCGCTGCGCGCCTCCCGCAACGGGCAGGCCTTGCTGCGCGCGGGGCGGGCTGCGGATCTGGACTGGTGCGCGAGGGAGAGCGTGTTGCCCGTGGTGGGGCGGATGCGGGGGGGGCGCATCGGGCTTTTGCACGAGGGGGAGGTGTCGGTGGAATGAAGATGGAGATGCCTTTTTTTGCGCGGCGCGCGATCAATGCGCTTCCCGATCTGCGTGACCAGCCCGTGGAATTGCAGGCGTTCACTGCGGTGGTTGGGTCCCTGGCGGTGCACATTTTGGCGCTGCTGGTATGGATGTTTTTTCAGAATGGATGGATTGGAAAACTACTCCGCGCCATTCCCCAGCGGGATGCGCCGTTGGAAGTGATTCTCGAATCGATTCAACCCCGCTCCGAGCGGATGGTGGTGCCCCTTGATCAGCTTTCCGAGAAGCAGCGCGTCGACTCCGCCGCATTGCAGGAGGCCAGGCAGGCTCCCAAGGACCCGGCGTTCCAATCTGATAAAAATCTGGCGGCTGGAAGCGCGCGGCGTCCCACGGGCACCGCTCCGACGCCCACGACGGAGGGGCGTCCGAGTGCGATCCGCACGCTGGCCTCGCAGGAAGCCCGGGCTGGCATGTCAGATGTGGCCAAGCCCAAGGCGGATGGAGTGCCCCGGCTGGCATCGAAGCCGCCTTCGAGCAAGGTGACCGCGCTGTCCAAAAAAACTTCCGCGCGTCCGCAGGCCTCCATTCCCACGGAAAAAATCGAGGAGATTGAAGAGCTCAGCGGAGAGTTGGTTTTTCGCAAGATCACCGCGGGCAGTGCCCCGGAAGTAAAGCCGCCGGATTCGACCGAATCCAAGCCGGCGGTTTCTCCGGAAAAAGAGGTGGATGATCTCTTTCAGGAGGGCAAGGAGCAGTCCAAGGTCAAGGGGGGGCTTCCGGAAACCGGCAAGAACGGGGTGAATGCGAGCCGCACGGCTTTGGGTGCGTACATGAAGGCCGTAAGCCGCGCGATCGGGGCTCGGTGGAACGTGCTGGTCAAACAGCGCATGGACTCACTCGAAACGGGTTCGCTCAAGGTACGCTTCCGGGTTGCGGCCGATGGAACGGTCCGGGAGGTCACCGTCGAGCACAGCACCGCGAACCGTCAGTTCACCGACATCTGCCTGGAGGTGGTTCGCCAGGCCCGATTGGATCCGCCTCCGCCCGAGGCACAACCGCTTCTCAAGGACGGGCTCCTGGACATACCGTTCACCTTCTCTCTCTACTGACCTATGAATCCCACCCCCGACGGTTTAGCCTCGCTGCTCCAGTTTTTTGCCAAGGGCGGCGCGTTCATGTATCTGCTGGCCGCCTGCTCCGTGGCTGGCGTCGCGGTTATCCTGTTGCGTTCGCTCGGGCTTCGCCGCGATTTGGCCGTTCCTCCGGTGATTCGCGCGGAAATCGAGCGGTTAAACTTTGAAAAAGAGGATCCTCTCGGGCGTCTGAACGCGTTCCTTATGGCGGACCGCTCGCCGCTCGGGCGCATCGTGCGCGTCGCGCTCAAGCACATGCACGCCAACCGTTCCGAAAACCAGGATGCGGTGCAGGTCGCCGCCCGGGTGGAAATGGTTCGGTTGGAACAAGGCCTTTTCATCCTTGAGATTCTTGTGGGAATCACCCCGCTGCTGGGCCTTTTGGGGGCCGTTTCGGGTTTGGTGAAGGTTTTCGCCGCGTTTGGGGATGCCGCCGGCCAGAGCGATCCGCACATTATTGCGAGCGGGATTTCCGAAGCGCTGAGCACCACCGTGGTCGGCTTGGCCATCGCAATTCCCTGCCTGATCGCTTACTCGGTCTTTGTGCGAAAACTCGAAACCATCGCCGCGGAGATGGAGGCTCTCGTCTCCCTGCTTTTGTCGAAGTGCTACCAGAGCCGGCCGCAAGCTCCCGCGAAGGAAAAAGCCGCCGCGCCGCTCCAGTAAACCCTCCTCCCGGGCGCCATGAACTTCTACCCCAAACGACGCCGGACACCGCAGATCATCATCGTGTCGTTGATCGATATTTTCGCGATCCTGCTCATCTTCGTGATCGTGTCCACCAACTTCCGCAAGGCGCAACCCAACGTGGTCATCCGCCTGCCGGAATCAAAATCCGCGGCCACAGCGCAGCCCAAACGGGAACCGATTATCCTGACCATTGCGAAGGATTCCCGGCTGTTTGTGGATGAAAAACCGGTGGATTTTGAGCGTCTGGTACCCGTGCTCAAGGCGGTGCAGTCCAAGGACCCCGGGATGATTCTGGCGTTGAATGCGGACAAGGAGGCGCCTTTTGGCGTGGTGATGAAGGTGCTCGACGGGTTGAAAGAGGCCGGCGTGAAGGGTAGTCTCACGGCGTTTATGGAGCGCGCCAAATGATTCGTGAGATTGTTTTATTCGGGGATCCGGTGTTGCGCAAAGTCGGGGCGCGCATTCCCGCCATCACGGACGAGATCCGCAGGCTGGCGGCGGACATGATCGACACCATGCGCGATGCGGACGGAGTTGGTCTGGCAGCGCAGCAGGTGGGGGTCGCGTTGCAGATTGCGATCGTCGATGTTGCGGGGATTGAGAATCGTCCGAGCGCGATGTGGGTGGCCGGTCAGCCCGTGGCGCTCGAGCCGCTCATGCCCTTGGTTTTAATCAACCCGCGGCTGGAACTTGGCAGGGAGAAGGAGACTGGTTCTGAGGGGTGTCTTTCCTTCCCCAAGATGAACGCCGACATTGTGCGTTCCGCGAAAGTCCGCTGTATGGCTCAGGGCTTGAAGGGCGAGCCGATTGACTTTGAGGCGACGGGCCTTTTGGCGCGGGCGGTCCAGCACGAGGTGGACCACCTCAACGGGGTGTTGTTCATCGACAGAATGAGTTCCGCGGCCAAGGCGAGCCTTGCCGGCAAACTCAAGCGTCTCACCCGCCGCTAGCCCTGCGCCGGCGGGCCCGCGCGGCCGCCTGTGAATTCCGTGTGACCACCCCTGACGCCCCTATTCCGTCCGAGGCCCCTGCGCCCGAGGGCTCCGTCGTGCGCGCCCATCGCGAGAAGACGGATTTCCGCGTCAAGCTGCGTGAGCTGCCGCACCGTCCCGGGGTCTACCTCATGAAAGACCGCTTCGATCGCGTCATCTACGTCGGCAAGGCGCGCGATCTCAAAAAGCGCGTCACCCAGTATTTTCGCCCCTCCCGCAGCATGACCGCCGACCCGAAAACCCGCGCTTTGATTGAAAGCATCTGGGATCTGGAATGGCACACGGTCCTCTCCGAGCCCGAGGCCCTCCTTTTGGAGGGCCGTCTCATCAAGGAATACCGGCCCCGCTACAACGTCTCCTTTCGGGACGACAAACGGTTTTTGTTGGTCAAGGTGGACACACGCGATCCGTGGCCGCGTTTCCGCCTGACCCGGCTGCGGGTTGAGGACGGCTCCACCTACTTCGGGCCGTTTGTGCATTCCGGGGCGCTGCGGCAAACCCTCGCTTTTTTGCGCAAAAAATTCGGGGTCCTTACCTTTGGAAAAGGGGTTCCGAGCGCGCGCGAACTCAAGAGCTCCACCTACCAGGTGCCCCTGCGCCTCGCCGATCTCTCCCCCGAGCAGTACCGGGAGCGCGTTTCCATGGCCTCCGATTTTTTGGAGGGGCGCAGCAAGGAGATGCTTGCGGAACTGGAGGTGGAAATGAAAGCAGCTGCCGAGCGGCTCGATTTCGAGCAGGCGGTTCAAATCCGGGACATGCTCGATGACTTGCGCAAAACCACGGCGCCCACGCGGAAGTTCACGCGCGTTTCGCTGCCGAGCACGGTCAACCCTGAGGAAGACATCCGCCAGTTGCAGGATGCGCTCGGGCTGCCCACGGTGCCCAGACACATGGAGTGCTTTGACATTTCCAACATCTCCTCGACATACATCGTTGCTTCAATGGTGTGTTTTCGTGACGGCGCGCCGGATCGGGACAGCTACCGTCGCTACCGCATCACCTCCATTCAGGGGCAGAACGATTTTGCGAGCATGGCCGAGGTGGTCCGGCGCCGGTACGCGCGGGTACTCCGCGAGGTGGGGCGGCGCTCCCGTGCGCTGCGGGTTGCCGAGAGTGCGGATCCGTCCGGGGGGACATGGGTGGACTTTTCCGAATCCCAGGAGGGCCAGCATGCCCAGGCGAGGCGCTTCGGCGCCGCGGTGCCGGATCTGATTGTGGTGGACGGCGGCCGCGGCCAGCTTTCCTCGGCCTGCGCGGAACTCCAGCAACTCGGTTTGCACGCGGTGCCCATCATCGGATTGGCCAAGGAGTTTGAGGAAATCTACCGCCCCGGTGTCGCGATTCCCCTGCGGTTGCCGCATAGCAGCGGTGCTCTGCGTCTTTTGCAGCGCATCCGCGACGAGGCGCACCGGTTTGCGAATTCGTACCATCAACTCCTGCTCAAACGCCGGATGGCGGAGAGCCTGCTGGATGACTGCCCAGGCATGTCGACGCGCCGCAAAAAAGCGTTGCTGGCCCGGTTTGGATCGGTGGCCCGTTTGCGGCGCGCATCCCTGGAGCAGTTGGCCGGAGTCGAGGGCATCGGCGCCAAACTCGCGGTACAGATACTCGGTTTTTTGAATCCGCCCCGACTGGGGCCTGAATCGCATTGAGGCCGCTTGCCCCGGCCGCGCTGTACTGCGGGCTTGAGCGCAGGGGTGCATCGCCGAACATGAGCGCAATGAAAGAGTCTCCAGACAAACCGGCTCCCGAAGTGTTTGAGCGTGCCGGGGTGCTTGGTGCGGCGCGTCATGTGTTTGTGTGCATCGGGCCGGAGTGCTGCCAGACCGCCGAGGGTGAGTTGCTGTGGGAGCACATCAAGAGGCGGCTCAAGCAGGAGCGTGTGCCGGTGATGCGCACCAAGGCGGCGTGTTTGCGCGTTTGCCAAGGCGGACCATGGATGGTGGTGTATCCCGAGGGCGTCTGGTACGGCGGCATGACGCCGGAACGGTTCGAGCGGGTGTTGCGCGAGCACCTCGTGGACGGAAGGCCTGTGGAGGAATGGATCGCCCTGCGTCACGCACTGTGCGGAAGCGGGTCGGTGGGCGCGTGAGGAAGCTGGACGCATCGCTGGATTCGGTTTCACCCAATCTGTGGGGAGCCGTTGGTCTTCGCGAGTGCGGGTTCTTGGTGATAAAAAGGAGCGCCGCCTGCGGCCTTTCGGACTCTCAACGGGTGAGAAGCCAGCTGATGTGCGCATCCGCCGGGGCGGGTTCAGAAAACCTCACCGTGAAGGATTTGGGCGTGCGTGGCCCGACCACGTGCAGCGTCATCCAGCTGCTTTCAACGAAAACACCGTACCGGGCATCCGATTCTTCCGCGGGAAGAGACACCGTGTATTCTTTGACTCCGGAAGGCACGGGGACATCGAGGGCCCGGAGGTTTCTTGCCGGAGTTTCCGAGGCGGACAGTCCAGCGACCCGGGTGAGCCCGCCGGGAAGGGCGGCGGCGCCCCCCTCGAAGGTCAGGGTGCCATTTTGGGGGGACACGGTAAGGGTTGCTTTCCGGGGCTGCTCTTCGGCGGAGACTGACCAGACCATTGGCTGGGGGCGGCCGTGGGGTTGCTGAAAGAGAAGGGCGGCTTGGGCGACATCGGCGCCAAAGACAATGCCGTTTCGCGCAGTGCCCTTGAAATCGAGCCACCGGTCGTAGACCGGGCTGTGGGACCAGCGGTTCTCGAGATCGTCGGGAAGGTTTCCCGAGCCCCCTCCCACCGTGAGGACCGCGTGGCGTTGGACCTGACCTAGGTTGCGCACGTCGAAGTACGAGGCCGGGAAGGCGCTGGGCACCTCGTCCCACGTCCAACTGCGGAACGCCTGAGGGTGGAAGGGGTCGGGCCCGATGGCTTGTTCGACGGGATCTTCGGGGGCGAAGTCTCGCTCTGTATTGGCAAATGGGGAGGGCGAAAGCATGAGCACGGGCTTGGATTCGGAACCGGGCAGTGCCTGGGAAACTTCGTAGGCATTGACGCCCGGCACAATGGCGTACTGCAGCGGACGCTCGTGCCCGTCCCACGTGTAGTTGTCCGGATTGTAAAGAAGGGGAGAGCCCGCCGGTTTGGCTCCCCACCAGTGGCGGACGATTTCTATGTCCTTGGTTCCGTCGGCGTTGGTTTGGACACTGTGGATGAGGTACCAGCGGCGTGCCTTGGATCCCTTTGGGGATTCATCGTCCTGATCCACGGCAAAATAGGCCCCTACGCAGCGAGCGTCCACGGGGGCATCCTTGGAAAAGCGGATGAGCCCACCGACGCGGGCGCTCATGACGCCCAGATGGTTTTTTTCCAAAACATTTGGGTAGAATTTTCCCTGAAAATTCGCGGGGGTCGCGTCCGCCGCAGAGTCGGTTTTGGAGAGCGCTGCTTTGATGATGAAGACGGATCCCGCGTGGATGCGTTTTGTGGGATTCATGTTCAGAATGGGCCTGCCGGTGCCGAGGGTGGTCACGTTACTTCCCCCCTTGAAGACCAGCTCACCCGTGGTGGGATCCCATTTTTGAACCTTTGCACGGAACGCGTTGAGTTCGGCTTGGACGAATGCGGCGTACAGCACACCGTTTTCGTCTCCTGCCGTGGAGTGAATGTCTCCCATGTAACGAAACCGGGCATCCACCAGATAGTTGTCCCCCTGGGAGTAGTTTTTGCGCAGAACATGGACGTCAAAAGTCTGGTTCTCGGTGTGGGAGGCCGTCTCCATTCGTAAAATGTTGACGTGGTTTTTATTGGAAAGAAGGATTCCCTTTTTAAAGGGTTTGCTGGTGTCCGCCGTGATGTACCACGCTTTTTTATCCGTATCGTAGCCGAGGGATTTGATGTAAAGCCGCTCCACGGAGCTCCATCCATTCGCGGTAAGGAACATCCCCGGGAACAGCCCGCGGATAGTCGGCACGTAAAAGCGCGCGTTCTCCCCGGCCTCCACGTCCTCCTGAAGCCAGTCGTGGTAGCTGGTGGATCCCCGCGCCACGACGTTTTCGAAGGTGAGCATCGGATTGTAGTTCCAGTGCGGAAGACTCTCTCCGGGATGAAGATCTAGAACGCGGCGGAATGTCAGGCCCGTGATGGGCGCTGGGTGCACGCTGGGGAATCGTCCCCGTGGATCCACGATGGTGACGGAGGGACTTTCCCTCCAGGTTCTGGCCGGCACGGGTGGCTCGGGAATCCGGATCTCGTGTTGCCCTCTATTTTTGGGAACCCACCCGGGAGCGGTTTCCGGGGGAATGATAAGGATCCCGCCGCCGAGTTTCGGAATAAGTTCCTCGGCGGTGTTCAGGGCCGCCTGAGCGTCCTTCGGGGAACTTATTTTACCAAACTCGTTCAGGTAAAAAATGCCGGAGCGGTTTTCCAGCGGGGCTTCTTTTTGCGGGTTGGAATCAACGGCGAATGCGCTGGAAGCAAGAAACCACAAGAGGGCACGCGTGAGGAGCTTGAGACGAAGCATGATGCAATCTTGAGCACGTGGCGTGCCACGAGCTTGTTCCATGCCAAGATCCGGGTTTTAGCCGAACTTTCTCCAAGGGGGGGCATTGCACCCCGTGCTCGCTCCCGGCCTTATTCCCCGGTGGGCGTTTCCAGAGCCGTTTGTTTGCGTACCACAACGGCCGTTTCCCGCGCGGCGCTCAGGTAGAGGAATCCCGCCAGAATACTCAGCATCGGAAGGGGCAGTATCATTCCACAGACAAACAGCGCCACGGCGATCCATTTTCCCACGGCGGAAGCCCATTCCGTGGACTGCGCGTAGGAGAACCGGAAAGCGAGGCACGCGCGGAGCACCCGTCCCCCATCCATGGGGAATGCCGGGATTAAATTAAAGAGGAGCAGGCCGAAATTTACCGCGCTCAGCATCGCGGGCAGGGCGCCCGGTGTTTCCAGCGTGATTTGAAAAACGTTGTGAAACCCGTTCAAGCACCACAAAGAGAGACCAAGGCCGGCGCTCACGGCAGGTCCCGACAAGGCCACGATGATCTCCTGCCGCGGAATCTCGGGAATTTTCTCGAGCCGCGCCATACCTCCGATGGGCATCAGCGTGATGTCCGGGGTGGAAATTCCAAAGCGGCGCGCCGCAATGACGTGTCCGAATTCGTGCAGCAGCACACTGAGGAACACGAGCATGAGAAAGAGGACGTTCTTCCAGGCAAAACCCCACGTACTGTCGCGGGCTTCCTCCAAAAGCACCCAGAGCAGGAGAAGAATCAACGTGCTGTGCACTCGGATCTGGGTTCCAAAA
>JBILWF010000397.1:0-3744 GCA_044370075.1 Chthoniobacteraceae bacterium
CTCCGCGAGGTAGAACTCCTCCAGAGTGTCGTAGAGTGCGACCTGAAAACCCGGGCGGGAAAGTTGAAGGAGGTCTTTTTCCCCGAGGGAGGCTGCGTCCTGTATGATATCCGGTTCGAGCGTGGTGTAATCCCACCAGTCGGGGGCGATGTAGCTGAGTTTGCGCGGCATATTTTTGGGAGGGGCGGAGTTACAGGGGTGTTTGAAGGCGGTTCTCGTATGCCTCGTCGAGGATGCAGTCCGGACCGAGGGCGTCCGCGAGGGGATCGACCTCCCGGGCGCTCAGGCCGAGATGGAGATGCCTGCGCCATCCCTCGGCATGGTTAAACCGTCCGGAAAGCGCGCCCACTGAGTGCGAGGTTTCGTCCATGCTGGCGAGGTAGGAATTCATGCCCTGAGTGCGGTCGAGCCAGTTTTTCTGGCTGTGATGCGCGGCCAACGCCTCGCGTTTTCGGTCCTGAACCGGTGTGGTGTTCACGTAAAGACCTGCCCGGATTGGCTGGCGCAGGGGATCACGCAAACCGTGCGGCATGGCGTGGTACACGGTGACGTCCCGGTCGCAGGGGGGACGGGATGGTGTTGTTGGGAAGTTTGGAACGCCGCGCACGAATGCGGCGCTCACGGCCAGACGGGAGGCATTCATGTGGTCCTCCATGTAATCCTCCGGAGAGTGCGTAAGCACGACCGAGGGTTGGGTGTCACGCACCACGGCTGCAACTTTTCTCAGGGTGTCTGGATCGTAGAAAAGCTCGAGATCATCGGCAATGGGCGGATGAAAACGGGCTCCGAGAATTTCGGCTGCTTTCTGTGCCTCCCGGCGGCGGGTTTGCGCGGTGGTCAGCGCGTCCATCTCCAGTGAACCGCAGTTTCCCGAGCAGAGGTTGAAGTAGTGCAGTTCCCACCCGCGGGCGGCGAGTTGGAGCAGCGTTCCTGCTGCGACGAATTCGATGTCGTCGGGGTGCGCAAAGATCGCGAGCACGGCGTGCGGCGGGGGGATGGACATGAGGCCGTGGGGTTTTGGACGCCTGGGATCGTTTGGTGAAAAACGTCAGGGTAAAAGGGAGGGGCTGGAACGTTGCGGATGAGAGTCCGGTAGGCGTTGATCCCGAATTCACGGGTTCACGCGCACGGGGACTCCGCCCTGGGCGGCGCTGCGGTCCGCGGCGAAAATGACTTCGAAGGTGCGGAGGGCGTCCTGAAAGCTGGTGAGAGGCATGGCGCAGCCCTGTTCGAGTGCGTCGAAAAATGATTGAAACTGCGTCTGATAGGGATGGTCGTTCACGTCCCCGGAGTCGGCGAGGCGCACGGCCAGATCGCTCCAGCGTCCCTTGTCGGACTTGAGTTTTTGGGAGTGAAACTTTCCATCGAGCAAACTTCCCCGGCTGCCGACGAGGTGCGTGTGCAGGTAGTAGGGTTGGAGGCAGTCGATAACTGCCGCGCATTTGCCGACCGCTCCGTTCTTAAATTTTACGAGTGTGACGGAGGTTGTGTCGTACTCGTAGGGGGCAAAGATCTCACTTCGGGAGCGGGTTCCAAGGCTCGTGACCGTTTCGACTTCCGCTCCCATGCACAACAGCAGGGCGTCGAGCGCGTGGCACCCTGCCGAGAGGAGGGCGCTGCCGCCCTCCACTTTGCCCGTGTTCCACCGGAACTGGCCGTACCACGGTCCGATGCCATGGTAGTAATCGATCTCTCCGTAGTGCAGTTCACCCAGCAGCCCCTCGTCTATCAAGGCCCGGGTAACGATCATCTGCTCGGAGTAGCGCAGTTCAAAACAAACGCATCCTTGCACGTTGTATTGCTGCGCAGCGTCTGCGATGGCCCGCACCTCCTCAAGCGAGTTGGCCATCGGTTTCTCGAGAATGATGTGCTTTCCCGCCCGTGCGGCTGCGATGGCCTGCCGGGAGTGCAGGCTCGGGTACCCGGTGATGTCCACCACGTCAATTCCGGGATCCGCGAGCAGAGTCTCCACATCGCGATGGACGCGGATGGGGGACTTGTGGCGGGCGCTCAGTTCCGCGCCCTCCAGGTCGCGCGAGGATTGGACGGCCACCACCTGCGCCTGCCGGGTGGCATTAATCGCCTCAATGTGGGCTTGGGCCGCCCATCCGTAACCAAGGATTCCAACCCGGAGCGTTTTCATTCGTGAGTTTCTGGGGAGAAGTTTTTCGTTCGTCAGGCACCACCTTACTGGGGTGCCGAGGCAAATGCTGAGTGTGAACCGCCGCAAAAGGCCATCCAAAAACAGACCCGGGCCCGCGGGTTTTACGTCTCCCGAAGGTTCCGGGATCTTCGCTAAGCATCCGGATTGGACGCTTTGGATTCAGACGTGTGAAGCCCGCTCCGAAGCACCGCGTGCGTTCCGGGGAGTGCCGGGCGCGGGTCCTCTTTGGAGGGAGCACGCCCGGCGGTATGGATTGCGGTGCGTTTTTGGTCGCTAGCGCAGGAAGGCCTCGTGCAATCCGCCGTCCACGGTGATGACCTGTCCGGTGGTTTTGCTCAAGCGCTTTGAAACCAGCAGGAAGTAGGCCTCCGCCTGATCCGCCGGCGTGATGGGCGCTTTGGTCAGGGTGCGGTCGGCGTAGAACTGGGCGAGCTTCGAAACCAGCGATTCGGTGGCCTCGTCGTCGGTGTAGGGGATGTTGTACTTGGCGAGGGAGCCGATGACGCGATCGCGCGGGAACATGGCGCTGCCCTGCACCACGGTGGCCGGGGCCACGCCATTGACGCGAACAAGCGGGGACAACTCGATGGCCAACTCGCGCACCAGATGGTTTGCGGCTGCTTTGGATGTGTCGTACGCCACGCTGCCTTTTTTGGCGACAACCGCATTTGCGCTGGTGGTGAGCACCAGGTTTCCAGTCAGGCCCTGAACCTTCCACGTTTTGAAGGCCTCGTCAGCCACGTAGTAACTGCCCGCCACGTTGATGCGGAACGTCAGATCCCAGCGGTCGTCGGGGATGTGCCCGGTCGTGTCGCTGGGCACGAAAATTCCCGCCGTGACGCAGATTGAATCAAACCCGCCATACGCCAGCGCGACTTGGTCGAGCATCGTACGGATGCTCGCACGATTGGTGATGTCCGCCGCGAGACCGACCGCCGGTCCGCACCCGCTGATGCCCGAGCCTGCCACGCCGATTCCCAATCCGTATTTGCCAGTGATTTCCTTGGCAGTCGCATCTGCGGTTTCCTGTTTGAGATCGACGCATACCAAGTGCGCTCCTTCCTTTACAATGCGGTGGGCGGTTTCCTTGCCGATGCCGCTGCCGGCCCCGATAACCACCACCACCTGGCGCGCGAGTTCTTTTTCAGCGGGCATGCGCTGGAGCTTGGCCTCCTCGAGCAGCCAGTACTCAATGTCGAAGGCTTCCTGCTGGGGCAGGGCGATGTATTCATCGATGGCCTCGGCGCCGCGCATGACTTCCACCGCGCAGTTGTAGAATTCGGCGGTGACGCGGGATTCGCTCTTGTCCTTGCCCCACGCAATCATGCCCACGCCGGGGATGAGAACCACCGTGGGGTTGGCGTCGCGCATGGCGGGGGAGTTGGCGTGTTTGCAGCGGTTGTAGTAAGCGGCGTAGTCTTGCCGGTACTTTTCAAGGCCTCCTGCAAGCAGGGCCTTGAGCTTTTCGACGTCGCCGGATTCCGGCGCCCAGTCCACGTAGAGGGGCTTGATCTTCGTGCGCAAAAAGTGGTCGGGGCAGCTGGTGCCCAGTTCGGCCAGACGCGCGGCGTCGTGGGAAT
>JBILWF010000398.1:0-3741 GCA_044370075.1 Chthoniobacteraceae bacterium
CCTAGCACGGCGGCCTGTGCCGGTGTAAAGTGACGGGATGAGTTGGCTTGTGCATTCGGAGCGTTTTTCCATTCCCCCGGTGGTTCCCGTGATGCTTCTTAGTCAGGCACATCTCTTTCCGCACACCCTGATGCCGCTCTATATTTTCGAGCCGCGGTACCGCGAAATGCTGCAGTTCGCCTTGGAACGCGAGCGGATGTGGATCGTCGGATGCCTCAAAGATGAGGAGGGCGAGGGGTTCGATAACCTACATGCGGTGGCGGGAATTGGAATGATCCGCGCCTGTGTCCAAAACGCTGATGGCACCTCGCACATGGTAATCCAGGGCCTCCAGCGTGTGCGCATGTCCGGGGTGGACATGGAGGGATCCTTTCCGCTCGCCCGGGTCGAGGCGCTCGAGAGTGTGACCGGGGCCGCGGACAAGCTGGAGATCCTGAGCGCACGCTTGCTGACGTGCGTTGCCAAGCACAAGGCCGCCGGCGGGCAGTTGCCCAAGCAGTTCGAACAACAGCTCTCCTCCATCGAGTCGCCGGAAATCGTCGCCGACATAATCTCCGCCGCGCTGGTTACCGAGGCGCCGCTGCGTCAGGCTCTGCTCGAAGAGGTGGACGTTTCCAAGCGTCTGCAGCAGCTTGTGGATTGGTTCGAATAACTGTTTCGACAAGCCGTCTCCGGTTTCACTCCTCGACCCATTCCCACTGTAAATCAAGAACCGCCCCGGTGAAACGGTCCAGTGACACATGCGCCCAGACCCGGGCCTCTGCGGTGGGGGTCTCCCGCTGATTTATCCCAGCCGGCCCCGCCTTGGGAAGAGTCTGCAGAACAAGGTCCACCATGAGATTCCATACCCGGGTTTGTCCCGTGTCGGCGAGCGCCCGGAGCGCACTCCCCAGAGTGCGCAGATCTCGCCAGCACGGATCTTGGGAGCCCCACATTGCCAGATCCTGACTCAACCCGCTGAAATGCCACGCCAGATCCGGCGCTCCCTCTGGAAAATCGGTGTTTCGCTCCGGTTCGCACGCCGAGCGGCGTATGCGAGAGGTGTACACCGCCGGACTGGATTCCCATCCGGGGCGGTTCTTTCCCACAAGTTTGCCTACCAGCTCTGAGGGATTTCTCAGGGGGCCCATCCACGGCAACTGGCTGGTGGTGCGATCCACCAAAAGTCGCGCGATCTCCGAGGCCTCCTGCTCCCGGAGCACGGAATCCTCCCTCGAGGGAATTTCCTCGTTTTTAAGGGCACCGAGAAGGAGGGAGCGTAAAACCAACTCCTGACGCGTGTTGAGATTGACTTTTCCGACCCCCAGCGAGGCCGCCTCCCCGCTGCTCGGGGCGTCTCCGGATACGGTAAAGACGTCCAAAAGGGCGGCATCCGCGGATTCGGGTGTCGCAAAACTAAGTTCCTTCCACGGATCTCCCCGGAAAGCGTAACCCATTTCCGCAACGGATTGAAACGGCCGGTTTAGGACGATGGGCCTGTTGGCTGACGGCGCTCCATGCAGAGCCCGTGGCTGTGCGAGCGGGAAGCCGTGAGGAAAATGCTCTTGGTTGCCAGTGCGCGCGAGGGCACCGCTGGCACGGCGTATGACGTCGTCCGGATCCGCATAAGCCTGCGCATAAGGCGAACTTCGGTCCGGCGCGGTGTTTTCCGCAAGTGCTCCGGGGCGCAGGGTGTCGGCGATGTTGGACCCAAACGGGTTTTGGAAAAAATTGGGGACGCTGGGTTCGGGCGAAGCCGATTTGAAAGTGCGGGTGGCTCCGGCAGGAACGGGTGTCCGCAGCCGTGGATGCCATCCAAAATCGCCGCAATCTGCAGTGGGGGGCTGCAGTACACGGCGGGTTTGTTCGAGCGCGCTGGCCCACCATTGAGGCTTCCATACCGCGTGCGCCGTCTGTCCCGAGGCGTACCGGAAAGCGTCAGCGTAGCGCGAACCATGGTTGTATCCCTCGTTAAACCAGTGGAACCATCCGCCGGGCACCGGCCAGACCGCCGTCACGGTTTTGGCCGGCATATCAATGTGCGCCGGGCCCGGCTGATCTGTGGGCCCCTGTCCCCGGGGGTGCACTGCATGGGGATTTGAAGCGGTCGGGTTCGCCAGCAACCGCTCCCGTGCCGCCGTGCCGTCCACAGAGCGTGCCCCGGGGTAGCCGGGCCGCATCGGGTTTCCAAAACGTGTGCACCGCGGATCATAGCTTGTTACAAACGGGGCGCTCCATCCGACCAGTCGCTGGTTGTCCTCCCAAAAAACTGATCCGCCCGGATCCTGCGGATGAACCGGGTCCGCCACGCGAAATTCACGCGCCCCCGCTGGAGCCGCGCTCCAGCGTCCCGATGCCATGCCTTCCACGGCAAAAAAGCGTTCCTGGTAAGTCGCCCACTGGCTGGTGAGCGCATCCCGGTATTGCAACCGCACCCGCAGGTAGGTTGTATCCAGACCTGTGACGTTCAACGGGATGCGAAAAACGCGCAGCGGATGTTTGACGCTGTCCGGAAGCGAACCCGCGGTGCGCCCCAGGGTGTCCCCCGCGACATCTTCCGCGGGATCCGCGTCATCCAGATTCCACGAAAAACCCTCCGAGGCGTCCTTCCCATTGGCATAACTCGCCACCCGGTCGCGCTTGTACAGTTTGGTGACCGCCAGAAATGAGGAGGGAATTTCCCCAAGGGAAAACCCCAACCACGCTGTGCCTTCCGGATCCGCAATGCTTCCGTTGTGCGGAGGATCGCTCAGGAAATTGTCCCGCCCACATCGCAGCGAACTGCCCTCCGGCAGGTTTGGATGACAAAGTGTGGTCGGTTCGCGAAAAAGGCCCGGGCTTCCAAGCGTGAAAGTAAGTTCGCTTCCCCGCAAATCTACGATGCGGTTTTTGGGTAGGTCACCCGGGTTCCAAGCCGGTGCGCCCGGTGTGCTCCGGAACGTGGGATTGGTCTGAAAAAGGACCCGCCGTTTGCCCGGTTGGTCACAGAGGGCAAAGAAATACTTTTGATAGGCGGGTACCGGATGCGGCAGCGCGGCTCCATCGGCAAAACGCAGCCTGCCTGCGCCCTCGGCGAAACCGTTTCCACCAAAGGTACGCTCCGGATCAAGTCCCAGGGGATATCGCATTTCCGAGTAGGCTCTTCCCGTCCAGCGGTAGGTTTTGCGTGTGTTTTGCGCATGGTAAAACAAGTCGCGCTTCGCCTGCGTCGGGGACGGAAAATCCAGAAGCGAGGGATAACGCAGCAGCGATTTTTTGAGCCGCGAGATCGGGCTCCCCCTGTATCCGCTCGCCGCGGGCCAGCCCGGAGGCGGTTGTTCAAACGCCAGTTCTCCTCCGGCCGCGGAGCCCAGTTTCCAGAGGCACCACACGCCGAGGTACAGCTGGGGCAGGCGCTGCCCATCCGCCGGTTCTGCAATGGTTGAAGGAAAAATTGGAGCCCGATTCCAGTAGAGGCTCGTTGAGCGTGCACTGGGAGAACCACTCAGGCTTGCGCTCGGGATATTGTCCGCGGGCCAGTCTGTTGCCTGAGTGGTCGTGTTATAGGGAGCCACCGTATCGCTGCGCAGCGGCAGTCCATCCATCCACGTGAGAGTCTGGGCCGAGAGGGAACTGTGGTAGGCAAAAAAACCGTAGGGCCGGATGACAAACGCGTTTTCGCCGTTGTTAACAAGGGTGGTCCAAATCCGGTTTTCCGCGGCGAGCGTGGGGACGGGCCCGAGCCGAACACCCTTCCCAAGAAGCGGGTCCAACAGGTCGGTG
>JBILWF010000399.1:0-3739 GCA_044370075.1 Chthoniobacteraceae bacterium
TTCGCGATCGGCATCATCGGTAACGATCACGATTTTGCCCGCGCGGATATCGTCCAAGACGGCCTCAATCGAATCGAAGGGTGAGGAATCACTCATGCGAACAGTATCGCCGCAGGCTGCCGGCCGCTCAAGGGGGGAAACGCCGCGCTCCCCATCCACCCGGCGGGCACTTTTTGCGGATCACCGCTACCCCTTCTGCCGCTCTACGCTGCGAGCGAACGCAGGAAACGTTCGAAAAAGGCGGCCCCGGCTTCCAAATCCTCCACCGCAATCCATTCGTCCCGGGTGTGGGCCTGCGCGATGGAACCCGGCCCCATGGCGATGCCCGGGCTGCCGTTTTTGGCAAACACCGCCGCATCGCAAAACCAAGGCGCCCCCACGGGACGGGAGCCAAGGCTCTGAAGCTTCTCCAAGAGCGGATGCTCCAGCGCCGTGTACAGCGGGGAGGCTTTGCTCGCCTCGATTTCCACCGGGTATCCCCCCTGGCGGAGCTTCTCGAAAAGCGCGCGCTCAAACTCCTCCGCCTGCCCCGGGACGGTACGCAAATCGAGCGTCATCTGGCAGAGGTCCGGCACCACGTTGGTTTTGCTGCCGCCGTGGATGGTACCCACGTTAAGCGTGGACGAACCCAAAACCGGATGGGTGAACTGCGCCAGCCAGGGGCAGATTTCGTTCCGGATAATCCCAATGATTTCCGCCATGGGTTCGATCGCGTTGCGCCCCAGATGCGGGCTGGCACCGTGAACGGCCACGCCGCGGGTGGTGAGCGTCAGGAACATGCTCCCCTTGTGGGTGTGCACAAAATCCAGTCCCGTGGGTTCCCCGGCTATGACGAGGTCAAACTTTTCCTGCGCGGAGAGGGCGTGCGCCCCGTGCTGGCCGGCTTCCTCGCCCGCGAGGCCCGCAAACCAGATTTCATGCGAGAGATCCCCCAGAATGCCGCGACAGGCGTGGAGCGCGGCGAGCATGGACGCCATGGACCCTTTGGTATCCGAGGCTCCCCGTCCCCAGACGCGCCCCTCACGAATCTCACCGCCAAACGGCGGTATGATCATCCCGGCCACCGACACGGTGTCGGTGTGCGGCGCAAACAAAATCCGGGGCGCGTCCGGCCGCTTGGAGGGAAACCGGGCCACCACGTTGGGGCGTCCGGGCAGCACGTCGCTGACACGCACTTCGGCCGTCTCAAACCGGGCGGCAATCCACGCAGCAATCCACTGGGCGCAGCGCGCCTCGCCCACCTCGGTCGTGCCCGGATTATCCTCTGGATTCACACTCGGGATCTGCACGAGTTGCTGGCAGAGGCGGGTCGCGGATTCCGGCGACACGGAGTGGGGGGCCGGTGGGGGTGAGGCTTCCGCGTTCATGCCCCTCAGGCTAATCGAGTCCGGTCCAAATTCTATTCCTTTTCGGCAAACCCCGCCCGATACCGCCCCCGGTTGCCCCCGCAAAAAGGCGCGGGCGCGGGCTTATTTTTCGGGGGCGCGCCACACCTCCCGTCCCCCCACCCACGTGGCCAGTACGCGCGTGCCGCGGAAGTCCTCCAGCGAGCAGGCAAGAACATCGCGGTCCAACACGATAAAATCCGCCAGTTTGCCGGCCTCAAGGCTGCCCACGTCCTTTTCGGAAAGGAGCACCTTGGCATTCTCGATCGTGTACATCCGGATCGCCTCCTGCCGCGTCAAAGCTTCCCCGGAATGAAGCGGCCCGCCCCCACCACGGGGCAACCGGGTGACGGCCGTCCACATGCCCAGCCACGGGTTGTAGGGGTTGATGGATCGCAGACTGCCGATCTTTTGCATGTGATCGCTTCCCCCCCCAAACGGCACGCCCGCGCGCAGCAGCCTCCGCAAAGGCTGAAAGCGGGACAACCGCGCATCTCCAAAATGATGCAGCAACGTCCTCCCATCCAGATGAAGCCAGACGGGCTGGATATCCGCAACCGCACCCACACGGGCTGCCAAGGCGATGCTCTCCGGCGACATAAAATTGCAATGCGTCACGCAGGGACGCGTCGCCAAAAGGGGCATTTCCGCGGCCAGCTCCGCGTACACGCTCAAGAGCAGCGCAACCGCCCCGTCCCCCACGCTGTGCGCGGCAAACTGCATGCCCGTGCCCGCCACCTTACGCACCATCTTCAGCAGATCTTCGCGGGGAATCTTCAGCGTGCCCCGGTAATCGGGGTCGGTGATCCCGTAGAGTGCGCTCACGCCCCAGGGTTCCTGCATGAGGGCGCTTCCCGTCAGCATGCCTCCGTCCAGCCAAACTTTGGTGCCCACGATCTGCAGCCAGGGATCAGGTTTTCGCAGGGGGTGCTGCGCGATCTCTTCAATGGCGCGTTCGGTGGTGCGCCACTGTGCCCCCACGCCGAAAGTGTGCGAAAGGCGCATGCGGATCGACAGCTTTCCAGCATCCCGAATCGCCGTGTAGTGCTCAATGGATGAGGAGCTTGCACCACGGTCTGCCACGAGGGTGAGTCCCACCGAGTGGTAATCGGCAAACAGGGCCTGAAGCGCCGCACGGGTTGCCTCCGCCGTCAGGGGCCTTGCGGGCTTGGGTACGGGCAGCGTTACGCTCACGGAGCGCAACAACCCGGTGGGTTCCCCCTGCGCATCCTTTTCCACCAAACCGGGATGGCCCCCGGGCAACCGGAAGTCACGGTCAATCCCCGCCATCTGGAGCGCCCTGGAGTTGAGCATGCTGTCAGGCCCCGTGGAGAACCGCACCGGATGAAGCGGCGCCACCGAGTCCAGTTCCGCGCGGGTCGGGTAGCGCTGTTCTTCCAAGCGCGTAATGAAGATTTGAGAAATGGAAATAAGCTGCCCCTCGGGCACCGCTTCCGTGCGGGAGCGGATGTACCGCAACAGATCGGCAAGAGTGGCGATGTCGGGCACTGGGTGGTCGGATTCAAACGTGGCCGCCCCCACCGGATGCACATGGCTGTCCAGCAATCCGGGGAGCACCATCCGCCCCCCCAAATCGACCGTCCGGACCTGCGTTTCACCCTGAAGCGCAGCGGCAACTGCCGGCGCTCCCACCGCCACGATGCGATCCCCTCGCACCGCCAGACTGTCCGCCTCCGAAAAGGCTGCGTCCACCGTGAGGATTCTGCCGTTGCGAAAAACCGTCATCCCCTGACCGGGCGCGGGGCCGGACACCGCGACGCCCAGCCAAAGCGCGATTAAAAGTCGTTTCATCGCAACCTTGCAGAGCACATTCCGCACCATCGGCGAACCGCCCCCCCCGCGTGGTAAAGGCCCTTCACAGTGCATCCCGTCAATCCCCGGCTGCCTGCGACCACCGGTTGAATCTGAGTCCCGGACACCATTTATGAAAATTTTCCTGCTCTTGGTGACGCTGGCCGTTGTTTCCTTCCAGGAGGCTGCCGAGATCGAATGGCTGTTAGACGATCAAGCGGACAAATTCCCCGCGGTTTCCCGGCAACCGCAGGGATTGCCCCTGTTGTCGGTGGAAAACGGGGTTGTCCGCCTGAAGGACTCCTCCGCGCTGGAACCAGTCTATTTTGAAGCCGAATGGAACGACGGCCCGCGGGGACCAGTGCGTTGATGAACGGCCGGTGTCGGAAATCATGCTCAGCCTCGATGGCGGCCGGTTCTGGCGGGACCACCGGGTGATAGCCAACCCGATTGAATTCAACGACACAACCACCCGGGATATCACGCTCGGACGGCTGCTATTTCTGGACGACACCCAGATCCCCGGATCGCGTTACCGCATC
>JBILWF010000709.1:0-3733 GCA_044370075.1 Chthoniobacteraceae bacterium
GAAGCCAAAGGAGCTAAGTTACCACTCGTGGGTTTATCCTCCAGCCACTCTACTAGACCAACCCGATAGGGCTTCTCTCGCACATAACTCAACACTCGAAAACGCTGTTGCCCAATGGTCAGAACTTTCATGCGATCATCGGGTAATCGCTGATAGTGCAAAATCTCAGCACAACAACCCACCTGCGCAGGCTCTCCCGTCGCCGGATCCAGCATCAACACCCCAAACCGCCGATCCCCTTGGAGCAGCGTATTCATCATGATTCGATAACGGAATTCAAAAATGTGCAGGGGAAGATGCCGTCCTGGAAACAACACCAGTTCTGGCAAAGGAAACAGCGGTAGCTCCCGGACAGAAATTGATTCAGAGAATGCCATGGACTCCCCTATGGATCAAAATGCCTCTGTGCTGAGTGCCAGAACACTCAACATCGTTCAAGCGTAATACTTTTTAATATAATCTTTCTCTATCCTAGCTCACCAATTGGGCAGAATTTCGCCGCCCTGGTGAAGCTGTCCACCAGCTTTTCCGATGCCCAGGCAAGTTTTTTTCAATGGCTATGGTAAACGCAATAAAAACTCCCTTTATTCCCTTGGGAATAAAGGGAGAAGTCTATCAAAGGTAACGACTCTGAGGAAATATAGCCATTTCGACTAACGATGAGACAGTCAAGAGCCTGATTTGCAAGGGTTTTAGGCGCTTAAAATGTCTCGCTCTTATCAAAAATGACTACAAGTGTGATATTGAGGTAAACCTACAGCTTCACCTCAATATCAACTCCCGCAGGCAAGTCTAACTTCATCAGCGCATCAATCGTTTTGGGGGAAGGCTGATAGATGTCAATGATACGACGGTGAGTCCGGCTTTCAAAGTGCTCCCGAGAATCTTTGTCTACGTGGGGAGAACGGAGCACACAATAAATGCGACGCTTAGTCGGCAGAGGAATGGGGCCAATTGCCGTCGCATTGGTACGGTTTGCAGTATCTACAATTTTTTCGCAGGAGGTATCGAGCAGTCTGCGATCAAAGGCTTTGAGGCGAATGCGAATTTTTTGCTGCTGAATAGTGGCCATAGGGCTAACTCCGATTAAGTTTTCAAGGTTCAACGAAAAGACCGATGAGAAAAGCAAGGACAGGACAATACGTACCTGTACCTGTCCTTGCCTTCTAGCAATAGAGCCTAGGGTCTACTTGAGAATTCTGGACACAACACCAGCGCCCACAGTACGACCACCTTCGCGAATAGCAAAGCGCATATTTGTCTCGATAGCAACGGGGTTGATCAATTTCACCGTCATTTTGATGCGATCACCAGGCATCACCATTTCGGCGGCACCACCGTCATCGGAAGTAAACGCTTCAATGCTGCCAGTCACGTCGGTTGTACGCACGTAGAACTGGGGCTTGTAACCAGGGAAGAAGGGGGTTTTCCGTCCACCTTCTTTTTCGGTCAAGATGTATACTTCCCCCTCGAATTCGGTGTGGGGAGTAATGCTTCCGGGCTTGGCTAGCACCATGCCCCGCTCCACATCTTCCTTCTGAATACCCCGCAGCAGCAGACCGGCGTTGTCACCAGCTTGCCCTTGATCGAGGCTCTTTTTGAACATTTCGATACCGGTGACCGTCGTGTTGCGAGTGTCACGAATACCCACCAGTTCAACCACATCGCCAACCTTGACGACGCCACGCTCGATTCGCCCGGTGGCTACCGTACCCCGACCCGTAATGGAGAACACATCCTCCACCGCCATCAGGAAGTCCTTATCAACGGCCCGCTCAGGGGTGGGAATGTAGGAGTCAACGGTATCCATCAGGGCGTGGATTTTATCAACCCAAGGGTCTTCACCCTTTTGAATTTTGGGGTTAGCGGTCAAGGCTTCCACCGCTTTCAGGGCAGAACCGGGGGTGATGGGAATATCATCACCGGGGAATTCGTAGACATCGAGCAACTCGCGCACTTCCAGCTCTACCAGTTCCAGCAGTTCCTCGTCGTCCACCATGTCTTGCTTGTTGAGGAACACCACTAGGCTAGGTACACCAACCTGACGGGCCAGTAGGATGTGTTCACGGGTTTGGGGCATGGGGCCATCAGCCGCAGAACACACCAGGATAGCTCCGTCCATCTGGGCGGCACCGGTGATCATGTTCTTCACATAGTCAGCGTGGCCGGGGCAGTCCACGTGGGCATAGTGACGACTTGCGGTTTCGTACTCTACGTGGGCGGTGTTGATAGTAATCCCACGAGCTTTTTCCTCGGGAGCCGCATCAATTTCGTCATACTTACGAGCTTTGGCCGAGCCAGCCGCCGCTAGGGCCATGGTGATAGCCGCCGTGAGGGTGGTTTTGCCATGGTCAACGTGGCCGATGGTGCCGATGTTAACGTGCGGTTTAGTCCGTTCAAACTTTTCTGCCATTTACGTTACGTGTCCTTTCTTTTTCTAAGCGTTCCCACTGTTTTTAGAGATAATGGCCTCAGCCACATTTCGAGGAACTTCGCCATAATGGCTAAATTCCATCGAAAAAATGCCCCGACCCTGCGTTTTAGAGCGGATGTCGGTAGCATAACCAAACATCTCAGCTAATGGGACATCGGCGGTAACCTTTGCAACACCAGCCTCAGACCCCATACCTTCGATCTGACCACGTCGGGAGTTCAAGTCTCCCATGACATCGCCCAGAAAGTCTTCCGGAACTTCAACCTCGACCTTCATAATGGGCTCAAGAAGGACAGGAGATGCCTTCATGACGGCGTCTTTCATTGCCATTGACCCTGCGATCTTAAAGGCCATTTCCGAAGAATCTACCTCATGGTAAGACCCATCGATTAGTGTAACCTTTAAATCGATTACAGGATACCCAGCTAGAATACCAGATTCGCAGGCTTCTTTCATGCCTTGTTCAGCAGAAGGAATGTATTCTTTTGGAATTGTCCCTCCTACGATTTTAGACACAAATTCAAAACCGCTGCCTTCCTCAGCCGGTTCCAGATTTACTACAACGTGCCCATATTGACCTTTGCCGCCACTTTGGCGGATAAAGCTACCCTCGGCCTTAGTTGTCTTGCGAATGGTTTCGCGATAGGCCACCTGGGGCGCACCGATGTTGGCCTCCACCTTAAACTCCCGCAGCATACGGTCTACAAGGATGTCGAGGTGCAGTTCGCCCATACCCGCAATGACGGTTTGGTTGGTTTCGGGATCGGTGCTGACTCGGAAGGTAGGATCTTCCTCCGACAGAGACTGAAGCGCCTTGGCCAACTTATCCATGTCCTGCTTCGTTTTAGGCTCAACGGCCACGGAAATCACAGGCTCTGGAACAAACAGAGATTCCAGGACAATGGGATGTTCTGGTTCACAGATGGTGTCGCCCGTAAAGGTATCTTTTAACCCAATGGCGGCTCCTAAATCCCCCGCCCGTAGCTCATCTACTTCAATACGATCATCCGCTTTAAGGACGATGAGTCGTGAGATACGCTCTTTTTTGTCCTTGGTAGCGTTGTAGATGTAGCTGCCTTTTTTCAAGACCCCAGAATACACTCGCACAAAGGTTAACCGACCGTAGGGATCGGCCATAATTTTGAAGGCCAGAGCCGCTAGGGGAGCTTCATCATCGGCGTGTCGTTCGGCGGTGCTACCGTCGGGCAATGCCCCTTGAATCGCTGGAACATCGATAGGGGCGGGTAGGTAGTCCACCACCGCATCTAAGAGCAGTTGAATACCTCTGTTTTTGAAGGC
>JBILWF010000400.1:0-3728 GCA_044370075.1 Chthoniobacteraceae bacterium
CTTGTTGGGTTCGACATGAAGGCTTCCCTCCCGCACCGCAGTCGCCAGCGGCGCGCCATACTGCGGATCCGCCTTTGAACGCGTAATTTCCGCCTCCAGCTCCGCGATTTTCACCGAGTGATCCTCCGTCTTCTTCGCCTTGAGTTTTTTTATCTCCTCCTCGGCCTTGCCGACTTTTTGGTGCAGGCCGATGACGCGCACCGGGTCGACCGAGGCGTCGAGGGATTGTTCTGCGACCCGCGTACTGGCGAGAACGCCCGCCAGTCCGTAATAGTCCTCGGCGGAAAACGGATCGTACTTGTGATCGTGGCAGCGTGCGCAGGCCAGGTTGATCCCAAGCAGCGTGCTCGAGAGCGTGTGCACGCGCTCTTCGTACTCATCCGAAACGATGGTTTTGATGATCTCCACCGGCAACTGCAGTTCCTTCCAGTAACTCGGACTTAATCCTAAAAAACCCAGCGCCGCGCGGTCGGCGGGTTGGGCATCGGGAGCGAGATCCGCGGCGAGCTGCAGTTCAATAAAACGCGGGTAGGGCGTATCGGTATTGAGCGCGTTGACCACCCAGTCGCGGTAAAGATGGGGCTGGCCCTTGCTGTTGAGCCAGGACTCCGGCGTGTCGCAGTAACGAACCAGATCCAGCCAGTGCCGCGCCCAGCGCTCCCCGTACTGCGGCGAGGCAAGCCACGCGTCGACCCGCCTTTCGAAAGCGCCCGGGGCGAGGTCATTCTCAAACGCGTCCACCTCCTCGGGAGTCGGCGGAAGACCGAGCAGGGCAAACTTCGCGCGCCGCAGAAGTATCCGGCGCGGCGCCTCTGCCGCGGGGGCCAAATGCGCCGCCTCCATGCGCCCGAGGATAAACCCGTCCACGATGTTCCGCGGCCACCCGGTCTGTTTTACGGGGGGCGCAGGAAACGCGCGCAGCGGTTGAAAGGACCAAAATTTGCGTCCTCCCCCGTAGTCTATCTCCCTGCGCTTTTGGGCCGTGGAAACCCCCGCGGGATAAGGCAGCCCTGCGAGAATCCAGCGTTCGAGTACGGAGACTTCATTCGGGGAGAGCCGCTCCTTGGGAGGCATTTGAAGGTCCGGCTCCCCGTACTGTACCGCCCGCAGCAGCAGGCTTCCCGCAGCGTTCCCCGGCACGGCCGCCGCGCCGGATTCGCCTCCCTTGAGGATCGCGTCCCGCGAATCCAAAAGGAGACCGCCCTTTTGTTTTCCGGATTTCTCGGAATGGCAGGAGTGGCACTTGTCGGCGAGCAGCGGCCTGACTTTCTGTTCGAAAAACTCCAGTGCGGCGCGGTCTGCGGAAGTGGCGGCAGCGGCCGGAGCGTCCTCTGCTGCTCGCACCGGGGGGCACCACACAAGCCACGCACACAAAGCCGCCAACAGGGGGGAGGGGTTGGCTTTCATGGAAATACAATCTAACCCGGGCGGGAGCTCGACCGGTAACTTGGGGCCTCCTTGGTGAAAAGTGCGGGGAGAAGGCGGGTTCCCAGGCCGGGTGCGGAGGGCGGAACCGCAAAGCCGTTTTCGATCGTCACATTGGTGTCGATGAGCTGGCTGTAGAATGAACGGATGTGGGCGCGCACCGACTCCTGAAAGACCACGTTGGGAACGCTGGTGGCGACGTGCAGTCCGGCAAACAGAGTGAGCGGGCCGGTGCAGTCGTGCATGGTGGCTGGCAGATTGTAGGTCTGCGCGAACTCGGCCAACCGGCGCGTCTCGCTGATGCCGCCCGCCCACGTGGGATCAATCATCACATAGTCGGCAGCCCGCTTTTCAAGAATGCAGCGGTAATCTTCCCGGCTGCAGAGCATTTCGCTCACCGCCACCGGCACGCCCGCCTTGTCCCGGAAATCCGCAAGCGCATCGGAGTTATCGACCCGCATTACATCCTCGAGCCACAGGGGACGCAGATCGCGCATCGCCTCGGCAATCCGCAAGGCCGCGGGCATTTGAAAAAAGCCGTGTCCATCGAGGAGAATTTCCATGCGGTCACCGACCCGGGCGCGCACCTCTTCCATCGGTTTGATGCAGGCCTTCACAGCCGACCACGGCAGGAAGGAGCCTCCAAATTCGTGATAGGCCCGGTCAAAAGTCCAAAACTTCATAGCGGTGTATCCCTCCGCTAGAAGTTCTTCCGCCAGATCGCCCGCGGCGTAGTTGGAGGCCCAGTTGTCTTCGAGGGGGCCGGGTTTTCCGATGTCGCCGTGTCCGGGCCATCCCTGGTCGGCGGCGGCGCCGACGCGGCGCCCGTAGCTGGGGCCGCCGGAGCTGTTGTAGACGCGGACTTTTTCGCGGGCCTTGCCGCCGAGCAGCTGCCACACGGGCCGTCCGCACACCTGGCCAAGGATGTCCCACAGGGCGAGGTCGATCGCGCTAATGGCGCGCATTTCGGCGCCTCGCGCGCCGAAGGCCGAGGCCCGCTCGTAAAGAAAACGTCCGTGGTGTTCGATGGAAAGCGGGTCCGCTCCAAGCAGGCGGCGTCCCATCCAGTCGTGGATCAAAGCAGCCACGGCGTGAGGCGTGTAGTAGGTCTCGCCATGGCCGGTGATGCCGGCATCCGTGTGGATGCGGAGCAACAACAAACCGGGCATCACATGCTCCGGGATCACAGTCTCCAAGGCGGTGATGCGGATGCCACTGCTGTTGGGAACCGGGGGCGGTTCGGGGGAGATTTTCATGAGGGGGTGCACTCCGGTGGCGAGGATAAGTCGGCAGACGCGTTGAGGGACAGGCGGATTTTTGGGGGCTTTGAGCAGCCTGTAATGGCGGGAAATAACAGACCCCGGATCGCTGCGGATGCCGCCTTTTTGCAACCCTCCATCCGGGCGCTTTCCAAAGCACATCCTGCTTCGCATCCTTTTCGGATGGTCTCGCCGTCCTCGTACAAACCATCCCGCCTTTGCCCTCTTCTCGTTGGAGTGCTGATTTTCTCGCACAGTCTGCCCGCGGCGGACGGCCAGGCGCCCGCACATTTTTTTGTCTCCCCGGATGGTGAGGATTCCGCGGACGGATCCGGATCCGCCCCTTTCGCAACGCTCGCGCGGGCGCGTGACGCGATCCGCGCTTTGAAGGCGCGCGATGCCCTGCCCGCGCAGGGGGCTCGGGTGTCGGTCCAGCCGGGCCGGTATTTGGGAAAAACCCCACTCGAGTTGGGTGCCGGGGATGCCGGAAAGGACGGCGCGCCGATTGTTTGGAGAGCTGTTTCGCCGCGGCACACGGTTTTGGATTCGGGTCTGTATTTGAAGGCGGGGGATTTTCATCCGCTGGATGCGGAGGACGCCCGGCGGCTCGCCCCGGAGGCTGTGGGCAGGGTGCTGTATGCGAACCTTCGTTCCCTCGGTGTCGAGCACCGCGGTCCCTACCCGCTCAACTTTGAAACAGGCGGGGGAATCGTCGAGTTCTACCTCGGGGGGGAACGTCTCCCGATTTCGCGCTGGCCGAATTCCGGGTCGGCAAAAATCGAGCGGGTCACGGACAAGGGCCTCAGCGGTCCGGGGGAGCCTAAGCGCGCGGGGAGATTTGTTGCGCGCGAGGACCGGGTTGCACGCTGGCCCGTGGCGCGCGGCGTCTGGGTCGAAGGGTACTGGCGGGTTCCGTGGGATAATCGCACCGTCAAGGTTGCGTCCATCGACGCCACCGCGCGCGAGATCACCCTTGCCGCTCCCGTGGCGGGAGGGATCGGCTCCAAATACGCGGGTCCGGCGGGGAGCGGAGCCGAGCCGTGG
>JBILWF010000401.1:0-3727 GCA_044370075.1 Chthoniobacteraceae bacterium
TTCCCGGTTGAGCGAAAAACGAAGGCTGCCCCGCGACTGGACGCTCTCGGGATACAAAAACGCCAGCAGGTTAAACAACCGCCAGAAGACTCCCTCGTACAGGGGATCTATTGCCGTATGCTGACCGTCTCCATTGCGGTCCACAGGCCCGATTTCCACGCAGTTCTCAAAGCCGTGGTGCAGCCGCGTCAGCACCCGCTGCCACACCTTGGGGGGAATCGGACCCGCCTCCGCGATCCGCAGCCAGTCCGGAACCCCCGCGCCACTCCCGTGCAGGGCGCGCGCCTCGCTGCGGAGCCTCTCCTGCAAAGTCCACGAGTCCTCCCAACCCTCCCCGGGTGCCGCCGGCACAAACAGCGCCTGCCGGATCCAGCGTGCCCCGGTCTCCTCCACCGGCACCACCGCCGCCGCCGGAATCGGCTCCAACCACGGCGACGCATCAAATGCAGGCACCTCCCGGCCGTGGGCGCGGAAAAGCACGCCGTCCGCGTTGTGCGGATCGTGTAAAAATTCGATCTGGAACTTCCCGGGCAGTCCGGTCTTCCACCGGTAGCCCTCCGGCGGTTGCGGCCGCGTAACCCACAATCCTCCCTCGTGTTCCAACAGCGCCAGCAGCGCCCGCTGGATGCGCAAACGCGGTTTGTCCTTCTCACTGTCCTCGAGGTACTCGAGTCCCTTGCCGGACTTGCCCTTGATCTTGAACGGCTCTGCCGGAGTGCCTGCCGCAAGACACTCCACACCACTCTTGCCAATCGTCCGGTAGATCGTGCGTCCAAAAAGACAAAGAAACCCCGCGCGCATTTTGGCGGCATACCCCGGAAGACGCGCAGGATCCGCGCCCTCCTCCTCAACACGGGGCGCGGAACGCCTCCCGGTGCGGGAAGCCTCGTTCCCATGCTCGCTCTCCGCGGTGCCTCCCACGGCGTGTTTTTCCACAAGCTGCGTCTGAACGGACCGCAACACCCCCAGAATGGCGGCACTTTCCGGGTCGGTCTTTGGGCGGTGCTCGGTGCGCGTGCTGATGCGGGATGAGTTTTCCCAAATGAAGCGTTTGAGCGCTTGGGTGGAATGCTTGTCCGGATCGGAGGGCAGAAACGGCAAACTGCCCTGCAGCAAAAGAAGAATCCGGGGAATGCAGTGGAAATCAGCCGAGGCAATACGGGTCTCGCGTTCGACGGCGGCATCTGCGGCGGCTAGTAATTCCGCACGAGAGACCAGCTGCAATGGCGGATAGGCGCGAGCCGCCGTGCGCACATACTCGCATCCCTGACGGAGCATTTCCGCATCGCGCGCCATCATCGGAACGGCCGCAAGCGCGCAGGCACTGGCGGTTTCGAGCGGTGACGCGCCCGTGATCGGCGCCCGGCGCGAACCCCGGCGCCAGTCCCAGTTGCTGCCGGGCGCGTCGTTGCGCTGGGCGAGCAGGGCCGTGAAAATCAAGAGGTCCCGCAGCGGCTCGCACCATTGAATGTCCGGATCGGCATGCGCCAGGACCGACAGAGCCACGAGGTCCGGAAGACTCAGATACCGCCCCGCGGGGTCGGCCTCGTAGGGTTCGGCATCTTCAAACAGGGAGATGAACAAACGCCACGCCATCTGCCGCGAGGCGCTGGTGCGCAGAAAACTCTGTTCCGGCAGGCTGTGGGAGGGGGCGGACCATAGCTGGAGCAAGGATCTCTGGAGCAAGGCCGCCGCGCCGCGCCCCCTGCGGATGGATTTTTGAACCCGGGATGTCAGCACCCCGGCGGGCTCCGTCGAATCAAACGCCGGCACCGGATTGTGGAGGGATTCCCGATCGCAGGCGATCCAGACGCATGCGCGGTCCGGGCCTCTGTGGGATCGAAACCGCATCCCGGGATCCGTACCGGCGAGCCAGCTCTCAAACTCCTTCCCGGAACGCAGGGGATGGATGGCACTTTCGAGTCTCCCAGCCGTTTTATCCCAGCGGATCCGGATTCCAAATACGGGCAATTCCCCGGAAGCCTCCGGGATGGGAACCGCCTCGCGGGTGATCCACGGGGATTCCTCCAGCACGTGGAGACCGTAGTGGCAGCAGTAGGTGGCCTCAGCCTCGAGTTGGCGGCTGGGCAGGGTGTCGATCTCTTTTCGCAGCGCGAAGCCGTCGGGGAATTCCCGGTCGAGCCAGTCTTCGGGAACGACGGGGGTGTTGCCATTTTCGACGGCGCCGACATCCACAATGCGGAGGGGACAGGTGAGGGTGTCGGTGCGCACCCGCAGCAACCGTTCGGAAAGCTCCCCGGAAAGCGGGATAGCGCGCGCCGCGTACTCCGGGGGCACCGGGATTTTGTTTTTCCCCAGCCAAAGAGCGAGAGCGGCGTACACGATGCCCTCGCCTTGGAGGCGGAATTCGGGTTCGATGCCGAGAATGCGCGCGGCCCTCGCGGTATCGGGACGGGAACCGGAGAGAACGGTTTCGGCATCCGCTACCCGCAGATGAGTGAGCAGCGGCGGCACGTCGGCGAGCGCGCGCACCGTGAAGCGGTAGTAGTCGCCCTTCTTGTGGCGGAACGCGCACTGTCCCCTGCGCAGGCCCAGATTAGAGACAAGCGGCACAGGAGACCCGTCGTCGTGGGTTTTGGCCCGGTATTCGCCTTTTACTGCAAGGATTTGTTCACGCAATTCCATGGGGTGGAGGTGGAAACCTCCAGTATAGCAGGCGCGGACAGCGATGGGAGCGGAATGCGAGGAGCGTGTCCCACGAGCAGCTCTCGGATGGCGCCGCGGGAATGCAATCCTTCTCAATGCACCGCCACACTTTGTGCGCTCAAAAATCCGGGCCGGATCCGCCGGCAGGGCACGCTGTCGGCTGCAAACCGCTGAATTGTTGCAGTACTCGCGGGATGCTCAGAAACGAACCCCTAAGAAGTCGGCAAAAACGAGATCACGGAAGCAAACCTTTGAGTCGAAAGAATCTGGGGCTTTTGTACCATTCCCGCTCCTGCGACCCGATTCCGGGAGGCTTTAAAAGTTGTTTTTTGCGGAACTTAACCATGACATTCAGCCTGTTCATAAGCCGTGCCCTGAGTCGGCCGGCTCGGTTTGTTTGGCGCGTGTGCCTTCCTCTCTTGGTTGGAAGTGTCGCGGCGGTTTGCGCGGCAGCGGAAAAATTTCCGGCGGCGGCGCAGGGAATCGTTGCGATGGAGGAATCGCATGTTCCCCGGCGGGTGGAAATGGACCGCAAGCACCGGGGTTTTCTGGAGACACATTGTGAGAAATGTCATGGACCGGAGAAACAGAAGGGAAAGTTTCGCGTTGACGAACTCCCTTTCTGGTTGAGCACGCCCGAGGGAGCGGAACGCTGGCAGAAAATTCTAAATTCGCTCAACTCGGGGGAAATGCCTCCCGAGGAGGAGCCGCAGCCGGCAAAGCAGGCGAAGGCGGAATTTTTGGAGGCGCTTTCAAACACGCTTGTGGATGCGCGCAAGGCTCTGAGCGACATGCGGGGGGAAATCGTGTTGCGGAGGCTCAATCAGCGCGAATACGCCAACACGTTGCGGGAGTTGCTTGGGGTCAAAATCAATGTGGCGCAGTTGCCTGCGGACGGATCGGCGGGCGGATTTGACACGGTGGGTTCCAACCTTTTCATGTCGGCGAATCAGATTGATCAGTACCGCACGCTGGCCCGCGAAGCCCTGGACGAGGCCTTTGAGGCGCTGCGCGAAGCGCAGGTGCGCAGGACGTTTCGTTCCGAGTGCGAGGAACTGCT
>JBILWF010000402.1:0-3723 GCA_044370075.1 Chthoniobacteraceae bacterium
ATTCCCGGAAAGAAGGGCGAATCGTCCGCGTTGGCTTTGGCGCGCGCCGCCCGCGCCATCCGCGGGCCCGACATTCTTTTTTGCGGATCCCCGGAACCGCCCGCAACTTTTCCGCCCGGGATGTGTTTATCCAATCAAGCCCGTCCCGATGACGGATGTACGGCTCGCAAACCAATCGAAACCGCAAAAACTCAGTATTATACTTCCATGAGAATCCTGTCCTATCTCCTCACCGCATCCCTGCTTTCCTCAAGTCTCCTGTTCGCCGCGGAGGATGGTAAAAAGAAGGCCCGCGTTAAGCCCGAAGAGCAGTTCAAAAAATGGGATGAAAACGGAGACGGAAAACTTTCCCTCTCCGAGTACGTGGGCAAGAAAACCGCTGCCGAGGACGAGGCCGAGTTTAAGAAACTCGACAAGGACGGAGACGGGTCTCTGACCCTGGAGGAGTTTTTGGCGGGAGCGGCAAGGGGAAAAAAGAAGAAGTAATCCGCCTGCGCAAGACAGCGACTCGGAGGGTTTCGTGCAAGTAAGGGCTCCTCAGAAGTCGGTGAGGTGTCGGGAGTTTCCGGACACCTCACCTGTCGTGGTTGAATCGAGGAGTTGGCGGGGGACAATCCCGCCCGCTCAACGCTCTCCTCGCAGCAGTGGAAGCACACTTCCCTTGATGGAAGACGCGCGTTGGTGCCCGGACGGCGTTTTTAAACAACGCCGGGTGCTACGCGAGTTTGTAGATGCGCTTGGCGTTGTCTGCCCAGAGTTTGTCCCGGTCGGGTTGAGGCCTGCTTTCGGTGATTTTGGCGAGGGCATCGACCCATTGACGGAGGGAACCGCCCAAAAGACATACCGGCCAGTTTGAGGAAAACAGAACGCGGTCGCTGCCGAAGCAATCCAGGCAGTGGTTGACGATTGGTGCCAGATCCTCCGGAGTCCATCCAGCGGACATCGGCTCGATGATGCCCGAGATTTTGCAGGCTACGTTGGGCTTTTTGGCAATCGCCTCGATGGAACGTTGCCATTCTCCTGCCGTGTGTGCGGGCTTTGATTGCGGGGTGGCCTGGAAAGCTTTGGCGTCCGCGTTGCCGCAGTGATCGAGGATGAACTGCGTGTCGGGACACTCGGTCGCGAGTGTTACCACGTCCCGCAATTCCCGGGGACGAATGCACAGGTCGAAGGTGAGCTCTTTTTTTCCAAGGAGCCGGATGCCCTCGATGAAATCCCGCTCGAGACAGGTGCCCCGCGGTGTTTCGGGATCGTGCAGGATGCGGCGAATCCCCTTGAGCAGTTGCTTGTCCATGCACCGGTCCAGATAGTCCGCAAAATCGGGGCTCGCAGGGCGGCCGGAAAGGACGGCGGCGAAGGTCTGGGTGGAGCCCGATTGAATGAGGTCTTGAAGCAGCTTCGCCTCCCAGTCGAGCTGGTCCTCGGCGACTGCAACTTCCATGTAAACGGCGCGGATAGAAAGCCCCTCGGTGGCCGTCCGGTAGTCCGTGGGAGTGAAAGTTTTGGCAATGGTGGGGTTGGCGCCTTGAAGCCACGGAAGGTGGAGTTGTTCCAGATCCCAGAGGTGTTGGTGCGCGTCGATGATCGCCGTCGTGGCGATGCCCTGCGTAGGCTCGGTTTTTTGGGGCAGCGTCCTGCATGCAGGGGCCAGCAGAGAGGCGGATGCCGCTGCGAGAGTTTGAACAAACCGGCGGCGGGTGGGAGATTCGGGGGGATGATTGTGCATGATCTCAACGGTCAGGGTGCAGGGGAATAAACCGGTGTGTCGAGAACGAGTTGCGCAGTGCGCGCGCTCGCCCCCTGATGGCCTTCCATCGCACGCTGCGCGTTCCGGCTCATCCGTTCGCATCCCGCGGGGTCCCGCAGGAGGCTTTCCACGGCGGCTTGAAGTGCGCTGGCATCTGCGACTTGCTGCGCCCCCTCCGCCGCAAGGAGCTGTGCAACCGCGGTCTCAAAGTTTTCCATGAGTGGTCCGAATAGCACGGGTTTCCCCGCAAGGGCCGCCTCGACCGGATTTTGACCGCCCCCGCCTGTGAGGCTTTTGCCCACAAAAATGAGCGTTGCCAGCGTGTACCAGTCGCGCAGTTCACCAGTTGTGTCTACCAGCAGGATGTCGGGCGGGGACGCGTGGTGGGAGGGCGGCGGCGTCTCCGCCAGGAGGCGCGAACGACGCTGGATGCTCAATCCAAGCGGTGCGAGTTCCTCCAGAATGGACTCGGTGCGTTCCACGTGGCGGGGAACAAGCACCACGTGCAGCCCGGGTTGGGTTTTGCGCCATTCGGGAAGCAGGCGTGCGATGAGCATTTCCTCCCCCGCGTGGGTGCTGCCGGCCACAAGCAGGGGTGAATCATCGGGAATCCCGGCGTGTCCAAGCAGTGTACGCAGCCGCTCCGTGAGCGGGGCGCGCATGGGTGCGGCCTGGTCAAATTTAATGCTGCCGGTGAGCCGCAGTTTTCCGGGTTCGACGCCGATGGATTGCCACCGGGGGATGTCCTCGGCATCCGGCACGGCGATCCACTCGAGCAGATTGAAAAAAGGCGAGGTCCAGGATTGAAACCGTGCAAAGCGACGCGCGGAACGGGGCGAGAGGCGGGCGTTTGCCAGCACGACCGGGATGCGGCGCTGGTGACATTCCGTGAGAAGGTTGGGCCAGATCTCGCCCTCGATGAGAATGAGCCTCTCCGGACGCAGCAAATCCAGCGTGCGCCGTACGATGCGGCGCGTATCCCACGGGTTGTAGAGGGGCAGCAGCCAGTCGGACTCCGCCTCCCGGGCGAGGGCCAATCCGGTCGAGGTCGTCACCGAAAGCGCGATGCGGATGTCAGGCTGTGCAGCCCGCAATGCCTTCGCCAGTTTGAGCGCAACCAGTGTTTCCCCGACGCTGATGGAGTGAATCCAGTTCCAACGCCCCTGAGCTGCATGGGTTTGCACAGGCATCGAAAAACGCCCGAAACGCTGCCCAAAGTTTTCGCGGCAGCCGCCCCTGCGGCGCATTCGCGAAAAAAAACCCGGCGCCAGAAAGAGGGTCACCAAGGGCAGCGCGCAACGGTAAAGCAGCAGCGGGACTTTGAGCGGTGGAGGAATCGGACGAAGGGCGGACACGGCCTGACGGAATAAAACACCACCGTGTCAGGGGGGCGCGGCGATGGCAATGCGCGCCGATACCCGACCACGGTACCCCGGCAGCAAAAGTCTACGCTTTTCCGAAGGCGCAGCGTCGGGCAGCGTTTCGCCCATGAACCCCTCACTTCCCCTGCGTCTTCTCGGCGCATTCGCACTCGTGTCGTCCGCCCTGCATGCCGCGGAGATCACTTTTTCCAAAAAACACCTGATCGATGACTTTTGGGCGGAGGGATGCAATGTGGGCGATTTCAACAAAGACGGCGTCCCCGACGTGGCCTACGGTCCGTGGTGGTTTGAGGGGCCGGATTACTCCAAAAAACACGAGTATTTCCCGGCCACAGCCACGTGGAATCTGGTTGGGCCCGATGGATCCACCTCGACCAAGCCGGGTTACATGGGGGCAAAAAGTCCGAAAAACGGCTACTCCAACGCGTTTCTTTCTTTCACGGACGATTTTAACAAGGACGGATGGGATGACATTCTGGTGATCGGCTTCCCGGGCAAAGAAGCCTACTGGTACGAGAATCCGAAGGGCGCGCAGGGGCACTGGAAGCAGCACGTTGCGCTCGCGAGCGTGGACAATGAATCTCCCGGTTACGA
>JBILWF010000403.1:0-3722 GCA_044370075.1 Chthoniobacteraceae bacterium
AGCCGCGCGGTGCCGGTGGAACTGGAGCCCAACCAGTGCAGCCTGCACGACGGGCGCATCATCCACGGCAGCGAGGCCAACACGAGCGACCTCCGCCGCTGCGGCTACACCATGCGCTATATCAGCACCCGCGTGCGCGAAAACCGCGAGGCGGCGCAGTCCTACCATCAGCTCTACCTCGCCCGAGGCCGCGACCACGCCGGCAACCGTTACGCCGACCCGACGAAAGCCTACCCCGAGCTGGCCCGCTTCCGCGCGAAGCACGGCAAGAACGGGCATTGACCCTTGTCTCATAACAAACTCATGACCCGAACTCTCACTCTCTCTGTCTTCCTCCTTGCGCTCTGGAGCTGCGTCCAGGCCGCCGAGCCGTTTTTTGAAGAAAGCAACATCTGGCGGCACAACAAGGAGGGGGATGGGGCTTATCAGGTTTTCGGCCTGGTGCAGTCCACGAAGGGCACGCTGCTCGCCTTTGCCGAGGGGCGCGTCGGCGGCGGGCGCGATGCGGACCCGCATCATCTCGTGATGAAGCGCAGCACCGACGGCGGTCGCACCTGGCTGGCGAACCAGCATATCGAAAAATCCGGCGGCACGTTTTGGGAAAAGAACGGCCAGCCCGGCAAGCGCGAGGCCTGGGCGCAGTCCGCGCCGGTGGTGGATGCGAAGACGGGGCGCATCTTCTTTTTTTACGCGCTCAACGAAGGCACCAAGGACCAGAACTTCACGCGCGCCTTTTACCGCTACAGCGACGACGGTCTCACTTGGTTGCCTTCGGAGAAGGACGGCAGCCGCATCGAAATCACGCAGCTTTTTGCCGACAATCCGCACGGCTGGACCTTCCACATGCCCGGTCCCGGCCACGGCATCCAGCTCCGGCATCAGCAGGGGAAAAATGCGGACAAGAACGGGCGGCTCGTCGTCGCCGTGTGGCATCGCCGCGCTGTCACGGCGAGCCCTCGGCTCTACGGCGTCTCCATGCTGGTGAGCGATGACCACGGCGAGACATGGCGGCACACGGGCGACTCGGGCATCGATCACGGCATGAGCGAGGGCCGAATCGTCGAACTCGCCGATGGACGCCTCCTGCTCAACGCGCGCGGAGGTGCGGGCGGGCGCGACGGCCAGTCTTTCAATACGGCGATACACCGCGTCGAAGCCCTGAGCGATGACGCAGGCGAGACCTTCGGCACGCCCGTCGTGCGGACGGAGTTTGAGTATCGGTTCAAGAACGGCTGCGACTCCTCCATCCAGAGCTACCCCGCCGCGGATGAGTCCGGCCGCAGCGTCCTCCTTTTCAGCCGCCCGGCCGCGCCGGACAAACGCGCCCGCATGACCGTCAGCCTCAGCGAGAACGAAGGCCGAACGTGGACGCTGCACAAGCTCATCAACCCCGGCAGCAGCGGCTACTCCGACCTCATCGTGCTCCCCGACCGCACCATCGGCCTGCTGCACAACCAAGGCAGTCGCGTCGCCTTCGCGCGCTTCAATCTCGAATGGCTCAAACAACCATGAAACCCACCCTCGCCGCCCTGATCCCTCTCTCCCTCGCCCTCGGCAGCCTCTCCGCGCAGGCCGCCGTCCATGAGGCCGACGTGTGCGTTTTCGGCGGCACCTCAGGCGGAGTCACGGCCGCCGTGCAAGCCGCGCGGATGGGCAAGACGGTGATCCTGGCCGAGCCGGGCAGGCATCTCGGCGGCATGACGAGCGGCGGACTCAGCGCCGTGGACATCGGCGATCCGCGTACCGTGGGCGGCCTCGCCCGCGAGTATTTCACGCGGCTCGTGGCGGGCTACGGGAAGGAACTGGAATGGGATCGGCCCCACGCCGCCGTGGCGGGCAGCGGGCACGGTACCGGCGGCGCGTATGCCATCGAACCGCACAAGGCGGAGCGGGTCTTCACCGACATGGCGCGGGAGGCGGGCGTGAAGGTGCATTTCAACGCACGCCTCGACTCGGTGAAAAAGGACGGACCGCGCATCACCGAACTCGTCATGGAGAATGGCGACATCTTCCGTGCAAAGGTCTTCATCGACACCACCTACGAGGGCGATCTGATGGCAAAGGCCGGCGTGAGCTACACGCTGATGCGGGAGGGCCGCCAGCAATACGGCGAGAAATACGCGGGCATCATCTATGAGAAGAAATACCTGCCGCGCACGGACCACCTCATGCCCGGCCCGAACGGCCGCGTGCCCGGAGGTCAGGGAGCCTGGGACCGCGACTTCCCGCTGGACCCCTATGTGGTGAAGGGCGACCCGAAGAGCGGACTGCTCCCTCTCATCAACCAGGGCGAACCCGGGCACCCCGGCGACCCCGCGCCCGGCGTGCAGGTTTAGCGCGCCCCGCGACAATACCGCGCGCGCGGGCTGCGGAAACCGAGCAAAAAGCAATTTCTTATCAATTGAAGTGCTGACGCTTTCCGGGTAAAATCCGCAGTAGCGCCTCACTGTGTACTTTTCGGACGCTCCTCCCGCGCCGGATTCGCCAACTCGACGCCCAAGGGAGAAACGCGGTTCTCGAGGACGCGGCGCGCTTGTTCCGCTTTTTCACCGGATAGCGCCGTGCAAACATCACGCGCCATGTGTTGGAGAAGCAAATGGAGTTCTTGCACCGTTCGCCGCCGAAAGTCCTGAAATCTTGCCGATGTCTGGATAAAAACCTGATGGATAGCCTCCTGCTCCTCGGCCGTAAGCTGGACTTTTCGGTTTAAGTCGCCCTCCATCGCAGCAATGACCCGGTCCATCGGAGACTTCGAGGACAGGGAATCGGAAAGGACCGCGCGGATCCTACGCTTAATGAGGAGGAGAGCTCCTCCCGCGCCGCCCATGAAGCCGAATACGAAAACAGTGACAAGAAGGACAAGTGCTCTCCTTGAGTTTTGTCGGGGGTGAGGCGTGGGTGCGGCAGAGCAAATTGGAGAGTCTTCAGATGCCGACATAAAACGCAGTTGCGAGGTTCAGAACAATTTCAACGGCAGTCTCGTATGCCAGGCATCCCAAGATTGCCAGCGCCATTGCCGCGAAAAAGGATGCCATGATTGCGAAACGAGTCAGGCCCGGTCGGAAAAGGCACACGATCTCTGCAGACAGCTCGCGCTTCGCTGCGGGTGCTGCAAAGGCATCCGCCTCCTTTTGGATCTGTCGGAGAACACACGCCAGAACATCCACCTTTGGCCCTTTTTCAAGACAGGCCGCTTTGAGCAAGTGCTGCCAGAGCATTGGATCCTGAGGGTTAGGGGGTGTAGCCATGCCGTGTGAGGATGGAGCGTAGTTTTCGCCGTGCCCGGAAAGCTTTGATTTTCGTGTTTGCGACACTCCAGCCGCAATGGGCGGCGACTTCGGAGAGGGGCATCTGTTCCAGATAGAGCAGCGTGAGAAGCGTACGTTCCTCCGGCGGCAGGTGCGCTAGAATACGGTGGACCTCTTCACCGCTGTGGTCCTCCGCGGCAGTATTTTCTGCTTCAACTATAACCAAATCGAGCAGGTTGCCCGAAGGGTCGCGGTCGGTTTCTACGATTCTTGCAAAAGGCGAGCGTTGATGTTTTCGGTAAAACTCCAGCCCGACCCGGATCGCAATCCGCCGCAGCCAGTGAACAAAAGGACGGCGCGGAGACCACCCCTCGAGCCCCCTCCAGGCGCGCACGAACGTTTCTTGAACCATGTCCTCCAAATTCCCGGTTTCTCTCGAAAACCGGAAGAGCAACCCCCCGATTGCCTCCTGAT
>JBILWF010000404.1:0-3719 GCA_044370075.1 Chthoniobacteraceae bacterium
CGCCGTCTGTTATCAGGCTGCCGCGCGCTACGACGATGTTCTCCGGCGCTGCATGCAGTGGGAAAAGGATTATCCGGAAAACGCGCTTCTCGCGGAGGTTATGGCGCTCAAGGGGGATGCGTTCGCCGCGCTCAACAAGCGCGAGGAAGCCGCCGCGGCGTATGCGCGGGCCATGGAGTCCAACCCGGATGAACGCGTTCTGGGGTATGCGGTTATGGAGGCCAACAAACAGTACCAAAAGCTCGGACGCTGGGATCTGAGCACGCGGCTGTTTCGCGATTTTTTGGAAAAACACCCCGGGCATCCCTCCGAGGTGGAGGCCGTGTACTGGCTCTCCAAGTGCCTCGCGCGCGAAGGAAAAAACGAGGAGGCGCGGGAAATGCTCGCGCGCAAAGCCGCTGAAACCATCGGGGACCGCAGCCGCGATGCGGTCGAGCAGGTTCTCTCCCAGCTTGCACAGCTCTGTGCTAAACGGCCTCGTGCGGCGAGTCCCCCGGCGGGCGATGCGGTAGAGGCCGCGCCGCCGTATGATGCTGCTGCGGAAATGCGCAGGCATCTGGCGGGTATCTCCGCGGAGAATCCGCTTGTGCGCGCGCGGTTGCATTTTGCCGAAGCGGAACTTGCGCGCCTCACGCGCCGGGCGTCCGAGGCGGAGACATGGATGGACAAAATCGCCGATGAAATTCCGGTAAAATCGCTCGGCGCCGGGTTGCTTGCACAGACGGGCGACCGGTTGCTGCAGCGGGGCGAGGCGCAAAAAGCCAAAGCGGTGTACGCGGAGCTGATGGCGGCGTTTCCGGGCTCCAATCTTTTGGATTATGGGTTCAACGGGATGGGCCAGATTGAACTTCTCGCGGGGCGCGCGGAGGAGGCGCTCCGCTGGTTTGAGGATGCGGTCAAAAAGACGGGTGCGCTTTCCAAGTTGAAGGATGTGACCCTTGGGAAGGCGAAGGCGTTGTTTGCCCTTGGAAAGCTGGAGGATGCCCGGCCCGTCTTTGAGCAGGTGGCGTCGGCCCGCGAGTGGCGGGGCGAATCGACCGCCGAGGCGGTTTTTTACCTCGGGCAGATCGCTTTTGAAAAACAGGAGTACGCCGCCGCGGTGCAATTTTACCAGCGGGTGTTTGTGGCCTACCAACGTTACCCGCGGGTCGTGGCGAAATCGTACCTGCGCGCCGCGGATTGTTTTGAAAAAATGGGCGAGCCGCAGAAAGCGCTGGCTCATTTGCGGGAGATGGTCAGCCGCGACAAACTCGAAGGCCTTCCCGAGGTGAAAAAGGGGCGGGAGCGGATGGAGGCGCTGGTCGAAAAATGAAACGGGTGCTGTGCTTTTTGTGGGTGTTGGTGCTGCCGCTGTCCGCGGACGACGTGTTTTGCAAGGACGGCAAGGCCCATCGCGGTCTGGTGTTGCGTCGCGAAGCGGGAATTCTTTTCGGACGGTCCGCGGCACCGAAGGACGTGCAGGAGCAGGAGACCGTGATCGTGCTTAATCAAGTGGAGCGCATTGTTTTTTCGGAGCCCGCAGCCTTGCGCGAGATGCGGCAGGCGGCCTACACGGGCGATGCGCGCTCCGTTGTGGATAAGGGCGCGCAGCTGATCCTGGAGCACCGGCCCTGGGCGGATGTTCCCGGAAATTATTGGAAGGAATTGATGCGTGCCCAGGTGCCGGCCCTAGTCGCGTTGGGCGATAACGAAGGGCTGCAAAATCTCATCAAGGCGTGGATTCCAACAGGGGATCTGGATTTGGACGATAGCGCTCGTTTGTTGGGCATGCGTGCGGGTGGGGTAGACCGGGCGGCGTTTTTAGAGCTGTGCAAAAAGGCAACGGCCGGAAGTCCGGGCACTCTGGTTGCGGCAATCAGCTGGCTGGAATTGGGGCGGGAGGCGCTTGCGCAAAAGCAATGGCCCGTGGCGGTGCGCCATTTTTTGTCGGTGGAGGTTTTTGCGTCTCCGTGGCGGTTGCTCCTGCCGGAGGCGTTGCTGGGGGCGGTGCGGGCCACCGCGGCGAACGGCCAGCCTGCGCAGGCCTCCGTGTATGCCCGGGATTTGCAGAGTGAATACGCCAACACGCCGCAGGCTGCAAAAGTCGCGGAGGCGCTCTCCGCGCCGCGGTGACGGGTCCATGGCGCGCCCTACCGGACGGTAAGTTTTTTGCTTTCCTGCGGGTGCCCGTTGATGAACGGGTGGTCGGAAACGACGGAATGTCCCCGGTCGGGTTCCCCGGTTAGGGGCCGATGTCCCGGCGTTGGCTGCGTTTGGGGGCCGTCTGCCGTCCGGGCGCCCACCGGGAACCGTCATCGTGGACGGGTTCCGGGTAAGCACGGCGCGCGGGATGGGTGCGTGCGCTGTGCCGGCGGCGGAGTTCAGACAGAGCGGCGATGTTTGGGTCTTTTGTGCATCAACTGCCGCTCACTCCGAAGTGGCCCGCCACCCGCAGCGGATCACAACGCCGCGGGGTTCGTTCGCACAAAATCAGAAGCGACTCCCGGGGCCGCGCGTGGCTCCGGTTACTGCGGTTTTGCGGGCGGAGTGGGTGCGAGCTGAAGCATCACCGCGTCAATTGCCGTGAACCGGTTCCAGCCGCTCACCAGATACGGGGGCGAGTAGTACAGCCCGAAGGTCTGCACAAAGGTTCCCTCGCGCTGCCATCGGCCCCCGCCGGGTGCGGGACGCCACACCGGGCCCGAGATCCACTGGGTGGAGGGCGTGAAGTTGGTCTGCGCCGGCACGTACTGCGTGTAGGGTTCTGACCACTGCCGCAAACTGCGCACCCAGATGGCGTCCGCCCCGCATTTGCGCGCGTTGTGACGGGCGCTTTCCATCGCGAATTCCCCGTTCCGTTCGGTGGTGAACGCGAAGGTGCCCAGAACCCGCGCCCCGCGCGGGCGCACACCCAGCGCCGGCACCGGAAAGTCCGGCGGCTTTTCCGGCAGCCTCTGCAGCGTCTCCGCCCGGTAGAACACCTCCGTGCGCCGAAGCGCAGCCCGGTGGAGCGCGGCGCACCCGCTCAGGCCGTGGAGCGCGAGCACGCCGGCCACCCCCGCCGCCGCCAGCCGGAGTCCTCCGCGGGCCGTGTGCCCGGTGCGCGCCGCGGGAGCTGCCCGCCCCTTCATGCCCCCGCCCCCCCTCCGGCGGGGTGCCCGGGGCGCCGTCCCCTCACAGAGTCCCCGCCCTGCGTTCCGTTTTCCCCGCTTTTGGTCTGTTCGGGCGCCGGCTGTCCGCCGTGCCCCTCGCGACCCGGTTTGGTGGAGCCCGCCGTGGCAGCTTCCCTTGTTCCGGTTTGTTTTGTTCCGGTTTGTTTTGGTCCCTGCATGGTTGCGATTAGATTCTTCATACCCTCCCTACGGCGCGGGAGTGAAAATGGTTCGGATTTTTTCACCGGGTCAGGCCTTTTTTTGGCCCCGAGCGGGCAGCTACACCGCGTGCTTGGGCGCCCTCACCGTGGCTTCCTCCATCTCCCGGACGCGCGACTCCACAACCCGGTTGGCGATCTCGTTCACCATCTGTTCCAAAAGCAGCCGCAGATGGCTCCCCCGCCGGAAGTCCGCCGGGGCAATGTGCCGCACCCGGTCGGCGTGGGTGGAGAGTTGGAAGCACTTGCGGAAGGAGGCCAGCGTGGCGTCCTCGGGGTTGTAAACGGCGATGGCGTGCCCCCCGTTTTGGCGCACCACCGTAAAGCAGGGCACGTCGGTGGGGCCGTCGCCGATGTAGATCATATTCGG
>JBILWF010000405.1:0-3700 GCA_044370075.1 Chthoniobacteraceae bacterium
TCCACGATCCCGATCCCCGCGCGTATGAAAAACTGGTGGATGAACTCCTCGCCTCCCCGCATTACGGAGAGCGCTGGGCGCGGCACTGGCTCGACATTGCACACTACGCAGACACACACGGCTTTGAGCGCGACAAAATGCGTCCGAATGCGTGGCGGTACCGTGATTACGTGATTCAAGCGCTCAACAGCGACAAGCCGTATGACCTTTTCCTGCGTGAACAGATCGCCGGAGACGTGATCGCACCGGGGGATCCTGATGCAGTCTGTGCCACGGGGTTTCTCGCGGCGGGCCCCTGGGATTTTGTTGGGCAGGTTGAAACGAGAAGCGACGTGCTCCGCCGCGCCGCGCGTGCGGCCGACTTGGACGACATGGTTACGCAGGTAATCACCTCCACCATGGGCATCACCATCAACTGCGCCCGCTGTCACGACCACAAACTCGATCCGATTTCGCAAAAGGAATACTACAGCCTGTGGTCCGTGTTCGCGGGGGCGGTGCGCGCAGACCGCGATGTGAATCAGGCCAAATCGCTGCGCATTCAAAACGAAAAACGCCGGCTTCAAAACCAGATCGGCGAGACAACCGCCGCCCTCGCCAGACTGACCGGGGGAAGCCTCGATCTCGCGGACATGATCGGGGGTGGTGACGGTTTCGGTTCCGGCGTTCCCGGACGCGGCATCGACCTTCTTCGGGGTACACCGCTTGCAGAAAAAAGAGGGTACGCAAAGGACGTCAAAACCAACCGGCTTCAAAAGGTGGATTGGCCGGCGGGCTCACCGGGACAGGCTGGGTTTGTCAAATGGGTGTTTATTCCCGACGGCAGGGAGCCCGTTCCCATCGATGCGAACCGCACCGTGGAGGGACTTCCCGCCACAAACGGCCAGGCGTGGGATGCCATACGAAACGGAGTTCTCAACGCGCAGAGGCATGCCAAAATCGGCGAAACGGACTACGCCCACGGAAAGCACAGCATCCTGGGCATGCACGCCAACAGCGGCGTCACCTTCGATCTCGAAAAAATCCGCCAGGTTTCGGGATTCGGCGACTTGCGTTTCAGCGCGGCGGTGGGGTTCGGATCGGATCCGGGTGCGTCCGCCTCGGTGGCTGACTTCAGCGTGTTCCTTGACGGTGTTCCGCAGTTCCAACGCCGGCGCATGCACAAGGATGAAAACGCGCACGTGGACTTCGAAGTCCCGCGCTCCGCAAAAACGCTTACGCTGGTTGCCACCGATGGGGGGGATGGCATTGGCAGCGACCTCTTGTTCCTGGGCGACGCCCGCCTGCTCTCCCTCGGAAAGGGCCCGTCGCTTACCGAGGCGGAGAGGGCACGCATCACCGAGTTCAACCAGACGCTGGCCGCCGCGCGCCGCGAACTCGCCGCGCTCAAGCCCCTGCCCACGGTGTACGCGATCTCGAGCGGGAGCCAACCGCAACCCGTCCACGTACACCGCCGAGGCAACCCGGAGGATCCCACAAACGCGGTAAGCCCGGGTGCCTTCGCGTGGACCAACCACGCTCCCCCCGCCTTCGGAGACGACTCCACGCCCGAGGGCGAACGCCGCCGCGCACTCGCAGACTGGATCGCACATCCCGGCAATCCGCTTACCGCACGCGTCTTGGTAAACCGCCTGTGGCACCATCACTTCGGCCGCGGCATTGTAGGAACCCCGAGTGACTTCGGACTCGGCGGAGAGGCTCCTTCGCATCCGGAGCTCCTCGACTGGCTCGCGCAGGAATTCATGCGCGGCGGGTGGAGGCTCAAGCCCCTTCACAAACAAATCGTTCTAAGCGCCACCTACCGCCAGTCCTCGCTCACCCCGAATCCCAAAGCCGCGGATGCGGATGCCCAAAACCGGCTTTTGTGGCGTCAAAATCCACGTCGTCTGGATGCAGAATCCCTGCGGGATGCCGTGCTCGCTGTGAGCGGAAAACTAAACAGAGAGCAAGGCGGCCCGGGCTTTCAGGACTTCCACTACACCGAAGCCTACGCACCCATCTACGAATACAAAACCCCGGACACTCCGGAGCTGTGGAAACGCAGCATCTACCGGTTCGTCGTGCGCACCTCGCCGCACCGTTTTCTAACCACGCTGGACTGTCCGGATCCCGCAAATCTCACCCCCGCGCGGATCCAAACTACCACCGCCCTGCAGGCGCTTACGCTTTCAAACAACGCGTTTATTTTACAACAGGCCCGGTATCTGGCGGAGCGCGCGGGGCAAGGGAACCCCTCCGTGGATGAGGCCGTTCGCCGAGTTTTTGCGTGGAGCCTTCAAAGGGAGCCGGCCCCCGCGGAATTGTCCGCTGCGCGCACCCTGGCCTCGGAACACGCGCTGTTTGCCGTGTGCCGCATGCTTCTGAATTCCAATGAATTCGTATACCTCGATTAAGTCGTCCAAGCCCCTGTCACCCCGCGCGGATCCTCCCCGTGTTCGTGGGCGCCGTGATTTTTTGCGCGAAGCCGGAGGCGGTCTGGGAGCCGTGGCGCTGGCTGCTTTGCTTGGGGAGAAAGGGCACGCCGCACCGGGGGAGGCCGCTCTCTCCGTGAAAAGGAACCATCACGCGCCCAAGGCACGGGCCGTAATCCAAATTTTCTGCCCGGGTGGCCTTAGCCATCTGGACACGTGGGATTACAAGCCCGGGTTGGAGAAACGCCAGGGAACACCATTTGATCCCGATGGAAAGCTTCAGTTTTTTGCATCCAAACCCGGAAACTGCCAGGGCAGTTTCTGGCCGTTCCGACAGCATGGCAGCTGCGGACGCTGGATCAGCGATTTGCTCCCCCGCCTCGCACTCTGTGTCGATGATATGGCCTTCATTCATTCGATGCAGAGCAAGTCGGCACTGCACGGGCCCGCTATGTTTATGGCCAACAGCGGATTCACACTTCCGGGCTTTCCAAGCATGGGCGCGTGGGTCACATACGGGCTCGGCTGCGAGAGCGACAACCTTCCCGCCTTCGTCGTGCTTCCCGACGTCCGCGGACTGCCCCCCGGCGGCGTAATAAACTGGGGCGCGGGCTTTCTGCCGGCCATTCACCAGGGCACCACTATCCAGGCTGTTTCCGAAAAAGATCCCATCGCGGATCTTTTTCCCTCAGGCGAGTTTGCAGGCTGGAAAGGGGAGGTTGAAACGCACAGCCGCGAATTTCTGCACATGCTCAATCGCGCTCACGCAAGGGGTCGGGAAACCAACACCGAATTGGAAGCCCGCATCGGCGCGTACGAACTCGCCGCGCGCCTGCAGTTAAGCGCCCCCGAAGTGACGGAATTGCGCGGGGAAACCGAGGCAACCCGGAACCTTTACCGACTCGAGGACGAGGATAGCGGCCCCTTTGGACGCCAATGCCTTCTCGCACGCCGTCTGGTGGAGCGGGGGGTGCGGTTTGTGCAGATCTACTGCGGCGCGGAAAATACCACCGCAAAAAAAATCCGGCCCAACTGGGACAGCCACGAAAGCATCGAAAGAGACCACGGGTACTGGGGTCGCGTTCTGGATATCGGGGCCTCGGCGCTGCTGACGGATTTAAAGTCACGCGGCCTTCTTGAGAGTACGCTGGTGATTTGCACCAGTGAGTTTGGAAGGCAACCCGCCGCACAAGGCAAGGGGCGCGATCACAACGCAGGCGCCTTCACAGCGTGGATGGCCGGTGGCGGAATTCGCGGCGGCACCTCCTACGGCAGCACGGATGAACTCG
>JBILWF010000406.1:0-3696 GCA_044370075.1 Chthoniobacteraceae bacterium
GCGCCTCCTGCGCACACAACAGCTTCCCCTCGGGGAAGCCTCCGCCGTTTTGGGAATTTCCCTGCCCGCTTTGCAGCGCGAAATCAGCGCACTCGAGGCGGAGGGTTTTGAATTTCAAACCCATCCCTTTCTCGGCTGCCGGCTGCTACGCGGTCCGCAACCGCTGCACCCGGCACACATCGCGTCGCACATGGAGAATCCGCGCGGATGGACCCTTCAAATCCACGCACGCACCCCTTCCACCAACGACCTCGGCCTGCTGCACGGGGAGCGGGGCCTGCCCGTGCCCTGCGCGATCTTTGCGGAGGAGCAAACGGCGGGACGCGGCCGGCTCGGCCGCCGCTGGCTCTCGGAGGCGGGCACCGGGCTGTGCCTGTCCGCCGTGGTACGGCCGGCGTTTACCCCCGCGCACTGGCATCATCTAGCCGCGATTGCAGCGGTGGCCGTCACCCGCGCACTGGAGACGGCCTGCGGTCTGCGCGCGGGCATCAAATGGCCCAACGATCTTTTTTTCGGACACAAAAAGCTCGGGGGAATTCTTGTTGAGAGCGTGCTCAAACAAGCCCCGCTTTTCTACGCCGTGATCGGGATCGGTTTGAATGTAAACTCCACCGACTTCGCCCCGGAGATTGCGGCACGCACCACCTCGGTGCAAAACGCGCTGGGCCGCCCCGTGGAGCGGGCGCTGCTGGCGGCAAGCCTGCTGGAGCACCTCGCACGGTGCCTGGATCAGGCGCATCTCGGCATGGATCCGCTGCTGGACGCGTTCCGGGCCCGAAGCGTTCTTTTGGGCAAAACCATCACCGCCCTGTGTCCGGACGGGGAGCGTGTTTTGGGCGTGGCCGAGGCGATTGACGCGGAGGGCCACCTCGTAGTGCGCACCGCCGAGGGATGGACGCGGTCGCTCGCGGCTGGTGAAATCACTCTGGAGGATTGGACGCAGTAAACACCGGCTTGGAAGGCATCGTTGCCAGCATCGCCCGCACGCTCCGGTTGTCGCGTCGTTTCTCCAAAAGCATCCTGCTGATGGGGAACGATCCCATCTCGTGGATTTGGATTTCTTCCCACCGCACACCCCACGCGTCCACCGCGGACATTGTGGGCATGTAGAGGTCGATGGTTTTTCTGCCCACGAGCGCGCTGCCGTAGTCTTCAATCACGTAGGTGCGGCCCGAGGACAACAGCGTGAAGCGCGTTCCCACCGGCAGCCAACTCCAGTCGCTGGCGGCCGAAGTCATCTCGCTGCCAAAGCGCAAGCGCGTGCCAATCGCCGAAGATATCCCCCCGGGTTCGGTGTGGGTGTAGGCCGTGGTGCGCACCCGCATGCGGATGCCTTGTTTGCTTTTTCTGGCTGCACTCTTCGCCGCCCCCGGTGCAGCCGCCGGTTCGCCGGACCCCACACAGGACACAAGACCTCCGCAACACAACAACATGGTGCCCAGCATTAACAGACCGCGCGCGCCCGCGGCCAGCACCGCGACTCTGCGGGCGCCCGGAAGCAAAAAAAGGATGTGCGACGGTGTGTGCACGGTATGCAAGGGAGCCGCTTCAAACAGGCGGTTCACGAGGTTCCCCCCGAGCCGCGTCAAATGCAAGCTCCTTGCCGCGACCCTTCCGCAGCGCACGCCGTGATGAAAAGCGCAGGCGGCATCCGGTGCGTCCGGCGGCCTCAGGAACGCGGCGCGAACTGCACACCATTCCCCTTTCCCCGGAGGGATTTTACCTTATGTTCTCCCACCACTCTATGAACCCCGATCTTCAAAAAGCCGTTGAGGCAGGCAAAATCACGAAAGCCGCAGCGACCGTCCTCCAGCACTTCGTGCCGGGCGCGTGCGTTTTTCACAAAAGCTGGCGCTTTGGTCAGGTCACGGAGGTCGATTTTTTACTCAACCAGGTCACCATCGATTTCAGCTCCAAAAAAGGGCATTCCATGCAGCTGCAATACGCAGCCGACTCCCTCGAAGTCCTGAACCGCGAACACATTCTGGCACGCATCGCCCTGGATCTTCCCGCCGTGCGGCAAACCGCCGCCTCGGACCCCGAGGCGCTGGTTCGCATCACGCTCGCCAGCTACGGCAACCGGTTGTCCACCGACCAGTTCACCAAGCTGTTGGTGCCCGACGTGTTTTCCGAGGCCGACTTTAAAAAATGGTGGGAAGCCACCAAAAAGAACCTCAAGAAAAACGGGCATTACGCGCTGCCCCTTAAAAAAACCGATCCGATCGTTTACCGCGAGGAGGCGCTCTCGCGAGCGAGCGAGCACATTCAGGCGTTCACGAATGCGCGGCAGCTTAAGGATCAAATTGCCGCATTGGAGCGGATTATCAAGGATATCGGGGAGTTCCGGGATTGCACCGATTCGTTGCAGTCCATCCTGCACACGGCGGAGGATTCTGCCCGGAAAAACGCCAAACTCGCGACCACCGAGGCGATCACACTGCTCACCCAGCGCGACGAACTCAAGGAACGCGTGCCCCAGCTCACGTCCAAGGCAGAAACGCCCACGCTTACCGATTTGCTGCGCGAAGAGCAGCGCGCCCTTGTCCAGGTGCTGGAGGAGGTGCCCGCCGCCAAACTGCGCCGCGTGGTGGGTGAATTCCAATCCGCATTCGGAGACCAGTGGGCCGCCAAGGCCCTCCATCTCATCGCCCGCGGCAGTGCGCGCCTGGTCTCCGAGGCTGCGCGTCTTTTGCAGGAAAAAGGCAAACAGCGCGAACTCCACGACACGCTCGACCGCTCCATCCGGGACCACTCCATTTCCTCGGCCGCCCTGCTGTGGTTGTGCGAAAAACGCGAAAAGAAAAACCGCGGCGGAGAATTCGCCTCGCTTATTCATCCCCGGGTGCTGAGCGCAATGTTGTCGGCCATGGAGCGGGATCAGTTCAACGAAAACCGCGACCGCAAACTTCATGATCTGGTAGTCAACGACCAGGAACTGGTTCCCGACCTGCTCTCCGGCGCGGAGCTCGAGCATGCGCGCGAGACCATGCGCAAGCTGTTGCTCACGCCGGTTTTCGAGGACCTCAACAAGCGCTCGCTGCTGGGCCGGTTTGTACGCCGCTTCCCCGAACTCGAAGCCATGATTTCGGGGGATCGCGAGGAAAAACAAGAGGCGCTGATCGTCTCGTGGGAAAGCCTCGAAAAACGGCAGGCGGAATACGAGGACATCGTCACTAAAAAGATCCCAGAAAACACCAAGGAGATCGCTATCGCGCGGGAGTACGGGGATTTGCGGGAGAACTTTGAATTCAAGGCGGCCAAGGAAATGCAGCGCGTACTCATGCGCCGCAAACAGGAGATGGAGCGCGACCTGGCAATTGCCCGGGGGACGGATTTTGCCAACCCCGACACGCGGCAGGTTTCGATCGGCACGACGGTAAGCGTCCGGGGAACCGCCGACGACCGCACCGACACCTTCCACATCCTGGGCGCGTGGGACACAGACCCCGAGAAGCACGTCATCTCTTACAAGGCCATGATGGCCCAAAGCCTCCTTGGCCACGCCGCTGGAGAAACCGTTGTCGTTCCCACCGAATCCGGGGACCGTTCCGTCGAGATTCTTGAAATCACCCCTTGGAAAAAGGACTGAAAAGCTGCGCAAAAGGATTTGCCCGGCGCCCCGTCGGCGGGCACCCTCGGCGCGCTGCCTTTGCCCCCCGGGCCTTCACCTGAAACACCCTGCGTAGAAAAACCATG
>JBILWF010000407.1:0-3684 GCA_044370075.1 Chthoniobacteraceae bacterium
TCTGCCTGATCATCGCGTGTTTCTGATCGATGATTGCCAGCTCCTCAGACCAGAAAGGCGCTGTGTGCACCGCTGCGACGTTGCCCCGGAATTCGGGCATGGAGGCGGGCGCTGCCATGGCTTCACGGAAGGAAAGCGTATTGGCCTTTGCGTTCAAGCCGTCCACTCCGAGCACGCCAATGACAAAAGGCATTTTTGGCGCGCCCAGATCCTTGCGCACGTCCCGGATGAGATGCGCAAGCCACTCGGTGTATTTTGAATAATCCCGGGTCTTGCCATCCGGGCTCGTGGGATAGGTGTTGCCGTCCACCAGGTCATTGAAGCCTTGGAACCAGACAAAGCCCGCAACCTCATAGCCATCGGCAGGGTTGTAGGCCGGGCAGACGCGCTTGGGGTCGGCGAGTACGCTTTTCACATGGTCGATCATGAAGTGATAAAAGCGGCCCGATTCCTTGGCTTTTTTAGCCTTCTCGGCCTCTACGTCCCTGCCCTGCTTTTTCATCTGCTCGATCTGCGCATCGCGGAACACGTAGGGCCCGGCGCTGGGAGGACGAAACTCTGTGTTCAGGCTTCTGCCGCCCCACGCCGTTTTAATGAGAAGCACCGGTTCCTTGAGCGCGGCATCCATGGTCAAACCGAAGGTGAACTCGGGACCAATCTTGCCTCCATCCTGCGTCGGATTCGAACCCCGCGCACCGTATCCTGCGGTGAGCTTCCCAGTGCCCTCGCCGTTGGCGTTGCCCTCGTAATGCCCGGTGTAATAGGAAATCCACGTGTGGTCGGCAACAGCGGGTGTGCCGTCGGGAGCGCGCATCTGCTTGAGCAGTGGCGCGGTGGCGGGGTCATCTCCAATGTAGTCAAAGGTCTCTATGCGGGCATGCCCCTCCATGTTCGACTGTCCCGCGAGGATGAAGACCTTCATGGGCTTGGCCTCTGCGCGCAGAACGGGCAGAAGGAGCGCGAGGAAAATAATGGTGTAAGATTTCATGGTTCGTGGATTCGCGAGTGGTTTAGCGAACGACGGCGGGAAGATTTTTGAGCGGAGGCGTTTCCGTTGCCGCTTCGATTGCCGCTACGGTGTCTCGGACACTTTTGGCCTTCATCAACATCAGCTCTTTCGGAAAATCCCTCTCCTCTTTTTCGAAGTAGTCGCCGACCTTTTGAAGCGCCGGGACAACCTGCTTTGCATGAGTGCCGTAGCTAAGCAGGATCTTCATGATTTCTGGTGTGCGTTTCTGGCTTGCCCACGGATTTTGTTCCCGGGCGTATTTGACGCACGCGGCCATACCTTCCGCGACGTGGTGCCTCGCGAGAAGTTTAAGTCCCTCCATCCGAATCCCATCGGCAAACATCTCGCCACTGGGTGCGGGATCCTCAATCGCCCGAAAAATCGCGGGTAGCAGCGGCGCGATCTCTTCCGCGGACAAATTCCGATACACCGTACCGATGCTCCCGCGCGCCCTGCCGTCCTCGTTCTGGAGGCCCGCCCGAACAGCCCGGAAAAGGGCCTCCCGATCGACCCCCTCGAGCGAACGTCCCAGCAACCCGTCCCGCGCATCAAACAGAGCAAAGCTCAGGTAGCGCTGCTCCATGCCCCGGGGATCGCTCTGCGGATCAATTCGGGTCAAGCGATCCAGAATCTGCGGTGCGTGCTGCCGTGCGGGGCCTCCGATCGCTGCAAGTGCATCGACCGCTTTGATCCGGAGCCATAGGTCGGAACCGGACACCTGCCGCAGCAGGGCGTCAACTGCCGGGGCGCTCCGCTGACGCAGCGCGATCAACGCGTCGCACGCCCCGTAACGCGCGGCAAGGTCCGCCCTCTCCAGTATGCGGATCAACTCGGGAACGGAATCCTCCTTGCGCCGGGCGAGTCCGGCCGCCGCTCTCTCCCGGACCGTCGGCGACCAGCTCCCAAGCCGCTCGAGGAGTTCCTCGCGGCTCATGGCGTCGAACGCGCTGTGACGGTCCTTGTTGCTCCATCCGCGCCCGTCGAGGATGAGTTTCTGCGCGCTGTTCGCGGAAAGTTCGGGTACGCCCGCCGCGCTTTTTCCGGTGAGGTGAATTTTTCTGAGAGGCATCGCGTAGGCGAGCAGGTAGCCGCCCGTGGCATCCCAGCCCGCGTGGCTGTCATTGCCGGGTTGGGGCTGGCCCTGATGGGCAAAACCTCCGTCCCATTTGCGGGCGAGATCAAAGTACCAGGCACCGTACTCGTGCATCCACGCACCGCATGCGTTGGGTCCGGAAAGGGCCACGCCGGGCATCGCCCAAAGCAGGTTGAAGAAGTTTCCCGTGTGTCCGGTGTCCCGCTCGGCCCCGTGCGAGGCGAGGCTCATGCGGGAGAAAAACTCTGCTCCTCCGGCGTTACCGAGCAGGTTGAAGAGGACGGCAGCCATCCCGCATTTGCCGTTGTCCTCGTGGGTTTGCGTCCAGGGATGATGGTCGCCGTATGGAACCGCTCCCTTGCCGATATAGAAGCCGAGCAGACGCGTGCTTCGCTCGATGGCCAGATCCAGCGCGGGATCCTGCACACCAGCCCTGCGCGCGAGCACCATTCCGATGGTCAGCGGTATTCCCGGCGAATTCATCATGCCGTAGCCCGACAACCTTCCGTCGGGGTTTGCGAACTTGTGGCCCCACGAACCGACGGCGCTCTGCCCCCGGGCGGTTTCCAGGGCGAGGCGCGAGAGGCCGGGCAATACACTGGTGTCACCGGTTGCCAGAACGTACTCGGAAAGCAGCGTCATCACGTAACCGTAAAACCAGGACTGCATCGAGTTTGCCGAAAACTCCGCCGCCCACAGCGCCTCGCGTTTCACCAGCGGAAGGTGGGCCGTGTCGCCTCCGGCAAGCAAGGCAAGGGCGTTGAGGGAGCGGGTGATGGGGTTCTGTTTGTTTCCGTAGTCAGCGGCTGCCATGCGAGCGGCGAGCGACCGGCAGCCGCTTTGCAAAATCAGCGCCGACTTCTCGCAACTGTAAGGCGCGGCCGGCGCGTAGTCGCCCAGAACGGGGAGCATCAGGGTGACCTCGTCGGTGGCTCCAGCCCGCCAGCGGGTGAGGGTGAGATTGCCGCCGCCCGCCCCGGATTCCGCAGCCGTCAGCGCCCTTCCAAGCTCCGTGCGGGGGTCAAAAGAAAAGCGCTTCCCCGCCACGCCCAGCAGTACGTCGCCGCGGCCGAGAATGCCTTCTGCGGGCGAACCGGCATCCACGCTGGTGATAAAGATCTGGCGGGCGTCGGTGGTAACCATTTTGTCGCAGTACATCCATCCGCGCGCCCCCGTGGGTCCCAGGTTCCAGTCGTGTTTGGCTCCGGCGGGAATGGGATCCCCCTTCGTAAAATCGGGCAGTGTCATTCCTGCGCCCGCCGGAGCGGCGTTCGCCGGGAATTGGACTGCGAGGGCAGAGGCGGCGGCGCAGAACAGGAGGATGTGTTTGAACATGGGGGTGGTTTCGGGGTTGGTGCCGAGCGGGTATGGGGCTGCAGCCCTCCTCGAGCGTTGAGTCCGCCGGCTTTTTTACGCTCTATCTTCCCGGCCTTGCGCGCGGAATTTTGGGCCGTGTGGCGATTCCGTCCCGGATGATCTTGATCACTTTTTTGCGCTCCTCGCCCTTGAGGACGAGGCGCGGGGCACGGACCCATTCCGCTCCGAGGCCGGTCTCCTGCGCGGCCAATTTGATGTACTGGAC
>JBILWF010000408.1:0-3678 GCA_044370075.1 Chthoniobacteraceae bacterium
ATCGGATCCCAACACGGCGCACGTGGAGAACGCGTTGCGTTCGCTTGAGTTGCTGATCGTGCAGGATCTTTTCATCAACGAAACGGCCAAACTTGCGCACGTGTTTTTCCCGGGAACCTCCTTCCTAGAGAAGGACGGCACCTTTACCAACGCGGAGAGACGCATCAACCGGGTGCGTCCGGCGATGCGATCCAAAACGGGCAAGCAGGAGTGGGAAGTGGTGGGGGAACTGGCTGCCGCGCTGGGACAGCCGATGCGGTGGGTTTCTTCGAGTGAAATCATGGATGAAATCGCCCGGGTAACGCCCACGTTTGCGGGGGTGTCCTTCAAGCGGTTGGACGAACTCGGCAGCGTGCAGTGGCCCTGCAATGCCGAGAATCCAACGGGAACGCCCATCATGCATTTGGATCGCTTCGTGCGGGGGCTCGGTAAATTCACGCCGACGCCGTACATTCCGACCGAGGAGAAGGCGTCGCGGAAGTATCCGCTGCTGCTCACCACCGGACGCATCCTGAGCCAGTACAATGTGGGTGCGCAAACGCGGCGCACCGAGAACGTGGTCTGGCACCGGGAGGATATGCTGGAGATACATCCCAGTGATGCGGAGACGCGCGGGATTCGGGATGGGGAGGAGGTGACCATTGCCAGCCGCGTGGGGGCCACGGTTCTGCGGGCGCATCTTTCCGAGCGGATGGCGCCGGGGGTTGTGTACACGACATTCCACTATCCGCTCAGCGGCGCGAATGTGGTGACGACGCAAAACTCGGATTGGGCGACGAACTGTCCGGAGTATAAAGTCACGGCGGTAGAGGTTTCACCGGGGCGTACGGCGGCGTCCGCGGAACTGCATCATCCCGAGCACCGGTTGGACGCGCTGGTGCGCATGGCCAATCAAATCGCCCGCCAGATTGCCGCGGATCCCAGTGCTGATGCCCCCGAGCGGGTTGCAGGGCACATTGCAGCGTTCTGGGAGCATGAGATGCGCGAGGATTTGATGAAGGCGGTAGAGGAGGGCAGGGTGACGGTCGATCCGGTCGTGCGGGAGGCCTTGGAGCGGCTCGCGGTCTGCGCGTGAGGAGAGCGCGGCGCGCCGGAGGAAACACGCCGCGGGCCGCGCACACATCCCGCGCCGCGGTCCGCAGGGCCGGGGGATGCGGCCCCACCTGCGCTGGAGCATGGGTGGGGAGGGGCGTGGCGGGCCGGCCCGGGGTCAGGTCCGTGAGAGCACCGCTAGCGCGAGTTTTTCGAGCCAGTCCGTATTAAGGGCGGAACATTCCGCTGCGAGCTTTTGGAGCGTGGACCAATTGTTTGCCTCAAGGTTGCGTCCGGCGAGGTGCTCGAAAAAAAGCCGTGCTGTTTTCCCTGAGTAGGGACAGAGGCTTGCTATCCAACACAACAGCGCGGGGTCGGGCGGCGGCGGCGTATCTTCGCTGGGATTCGCGTAGAGGAGGTTGCGCCCCAGCAAGCCTTCCACCACCTCGGGCGAGCAATCCGACAGATCCGCGAAGCGGTGGATCAGCCGCCGGGGATCTTCAGCGCCGTGCAGACAGATATGGAGAAGCAGTGCTTCCTTCGTTTTCATCGAAACGCCGGCCCGCTCTGCCATCGCAAAAACTTTTTCCAAAAACACAACCCGTTGTGCCTGCGTGAGTCTGCGGGGCAGGAGGGACCGGTGCTTCCACATGTGCTCCAGCAGGTAGGAGAATTCCGACCACGTCTGCTCGCTTTGAAGACAGGACTCCAGCACCTCCGCCCACAGGTCTGTGCGGCCCGCCCTGGCGAGTGTAACCAGCGTATCCTCCAGCAACCGGCGCGCGGAAAAAGGACCGCACTTTCCGCGGAACAGCTTTTTGCCCTCGTCCAGGATTTTCCTGAGGCCCTCCGGGTTGCCCGTCTCCACAAACCCCTCGGCGGCGCGTTTCAATGCAATGCACGTGCCAAGGGGATATGGTTCCACCGCAATGGTGTGATGGAAGGCTTCGAGAAACTTTTCAAACATCTCCTCCGCCAGGACGTCGCCCCGCGTCAATCCACGGGCAAGAGCGATTTCCATAAAACCGTGTGCGCGTTTGTCCGCGGACTTGAGGGTTTCGACTGCGCGGAGGGCGCGATCCACCTGCCCGGCGGCCACCATTTGGGCGACCCACGCGGAGAGCATCTCCTCACGGTCGTGAAATCCGAGGAGACGGAACCATTTTTCCATGCGGCCGAGCAATTGAACGCGGTCTGCGACGTGGGGTAACCGTCCCAAGAGCCCGAACCATGGGGTGGAAAACTCCACGGGAAGCTCCGTGCCGTGTTGGGTGCAGGCGGCAATGAAAGCGGCTTCAGCGAGATCAAAGACGCGTGAGAAAAAGTGTCGGTCTCCGAGTGCGAGAGCTTTTTCAAACAGTTCCGTGGCGCACCCCAGCCTCGTCATGGCTGCTTCTTCGGCGGCGAGGAGCGAAAATGCGGTTTCGAAATCCAGATTCCTGATGCGCTTTTCGAGCGAAATTTCCGGTTCTCCGGCGTGTCCGCCTGCTTCGGGCGGCAACTCGCCGGGCAGGTGGGACTCGTATTCGGGCAGGGCTCCGGTCTGCTCTGCAAAGGTGCGGGCCGCGGCGGCCACCCGGCGCGCCGCCGGTGTGTCTCCGGGTTTCCGCGCGAGTCCGTGCAGGCGGGCTGCAAAAGCTCCCTGGGAGGGCGTGGTCGATATCTGCCGCGCCGCTTCAAACAAGGCATCTACGACCGGTTGATGAATGGGATGGAGAACGTGTTCGGCCGATCTCCGGAGGAACATCGTGAAGAAGTGGGAATGATCGGGATCGTTGTCCGGTTCCAGTCTGTTGAGCAGGGCCCGAAAATGTTTCTGAATCAGCCGCGGATGGGGCGGGTTGGGATCAATTGGGGAAGCCTCTTCGTACGAGGGGGGATTCAGTTCGGCTGTGCTTTGGATTTCACGCAGCGACTCGAGCGAAGGACTCCAGCGCGCCGTGGCGAGTAGCCGCCTGAGTTCACGAACGTAGAACAGGCCGCTGTCGGGACGGTGAGGATCCTGCAGCTTCAGGAGGAGGCGGGCGTAAAGATCCTGCTGCCCGGCGAAGTGGGGCGATTCAATTAATAAACGGCCCACAGCGTACAGGGCTTGCTCCTGCAATTCGTGAAGCGACTGAGCCAGAGCGAAAGCTTCCGAAAACCAGAAGTGCGTATCGGCCTCCCCGCCGACGGCTTTCTCCTTGTTCCGCATCCAGTTCAAAAACTCGGGAATCCCGGGCTTTGGTTCGGCGGTGGAGGAGCCGGCTTCCGGGGTGGCTTCGTTTTGCGGTTGAGGGACCTCCTCCGCCCGGTGCATGAGCCACCCGGATTCATCCCAATCCCCGTCAAGCGCCGCGTGCAGGGCGAGAGCCCGCAGGCAGGAGGCCCGGCTTGCGGGTTTGGGGATGCGCTCCGAGACGGCGGCGGTTTCCTTGAAACTGAGTTCGTGCGGGGGGCACTGGACAAACAGCACGAGAATGGCCTCGGTACGGTTGTCCCGCGCGGAAGCGTCCGCGGCCGCCAATTTTTCGGCCACCAGTTTCAGGGCGGCGTTCAGAGCGCCTCGGCTTCCTTCCCGGGCGAGGAACGCGGTGGCGTAATCCAGCATCCGCAGGGCATGTTCCCGGCAATCGCTTTCCTCCCCCATGCGGACCACTTTCTGTG
>JBILWF010000022.1:0-11252 GCA_044370075.1 Chthoniobacteraceae bacterium
TCCGACCACGGGAACGCCGCAGCCCTGCGCCTCAATGATCACCCTGCCGAACTGCTCCTTCCACGCAGGGGTCGTGAGCGAAGGCAGCACCAGAACGTCCAGAGCACCGAAAAACTGCGCCAGCCCACTCCGGTCCAAAGATCCCACCACGCGCACCCCTTCCCCCTCCCGGGAGAACTCGCCCCCGAGAGGGCCCTCCCCCGCGAGCCACAGGCCGGGTGGTCCGTCCTCCCCCGGAGCCGGATCTGCCCGGACCAGGGTGCGCAGCGCCTCCCGCAGCGAATGCAGTCCCTTGGAAGGGACCAATCTCCCGGCATAACCCACGGCAAATCCCCGCATTCCCCAGAGCCGGCGCACCCGGAGTCGGTCTGCGGCATCCGCGGGGGTGAACATTTTCCAGTCAAATCCATTGCCCACTACGCGGGCGGGTCCCCAAAACCCCTTGGCCCGGGCGAGGGACACCGCCTCTGCATTGCGGCCAATAAGAAAATCGGCCCGGCGAAGCGTGTACCGGCGGAACTGTTCAAAGGGCGGTGGCAGTTTTTTGGCCACGTTTTGCTCGGTCTCGGAAATGAGTTTTGTCGCGGGCAGAAACCTTTCGCGGATCCGGCAGACCTGGGCACTGAGCAGATTCCAGGGTTCCTCCCAGACATCCACGATGTGGGGTTGAATGCGGCGCAGCAGCGCAGCGAGGCCCGCGTAGGATTGCAGGTACCACTTGGCCGGCCCGCTCCAGGGAAGCCGCACATGCGTCACATGATAGGAAACCGCCTCCGGAGGCGCCCCGGGAAGGCGGGGCGTGCGCCAGCGAATTTCAGCCTCCCGGTACCGGTCTGGCACGAGAACGTGCAGTTGAACCTCCCCGGAAGCGGCGAGGGCCGCCGCCTTCGCCTGCCCCTCGCTGGGCACCTGAAACTGGTGTCCGAGGAGAACCACCCGCAGGCGCCGGGAGTGGCGAAAACAGCCGTTCTCCAACCGCCCCTGGCGCTGCAGGCGCTCCCTATAACCCGTGCGCTCCACAGGCCCTCCGCTCCCCGCCCCCGGGGCGCGGAAATCCCCCGCCTTGGCCGCAACGTCCCCGTCCCCGCTCCCTTTTCTGAACTCAACGCCCTTCCCAAATTTCGCGATCCTCGCAAATTGAGCCGTCCCTTGTCCCCCCCCTCGAACCCGCAGGGAGCGCCTCTCTGCCCCACATTCTACGCGCATACACCTTCTTTACGGAGCAGGTGGCGGAGAAGCGCGTGTTTGGCGTGAAATTTAAATTTTTATGGCACTTGCGAATCTGCGAAATCCCTCATCGCAGCTGCATAAGCAGTTCAAAACGACACGGAAATTATTTGCTTCCAATTTATTGCAATGAAAACAAAAATCCCGAAATCACCGCGCCGGGTGCAGCACGAATTCGCCCGTGTCGTACGCGGAGCGATACTCGACTTTGAACTCCCCCGCGGAGAGGTCGCCCGTGTAGTGATACACCCCGCCCCCGGGAAAGGATTTTAAGTCGTGCTCGCCCCGAACCGCCCGGGGTTGGTCTTTCCTCCGGGGGATTTCCTGCTTCAACGACACCGGGTAGGCCGTCACAAAACCGTGCCAGTGCGCCTCGAAAAAGACGTCGAGAACCTGTTTCCGCTCCTCCTGCTGCGGGCTCTTGACTATCGCTCGCAGGGCGCCTCCATTCCCGCGCAGGGCGCTCTTCCAACTCCCCTCCCAACGCTCGGAAGCCTCCGCCTCGCGCCACGCTTTCTGAAAACGAAAAGACGTGCACCCCGTAGACGCCACCGCGACGGCCCCCAATCCCAGGCCGAGAAGAAGCTTGTTCATACCGGATGCTTGCAAACCCAGGTGTCAAAATCAACCCCGCCACCCGGAAGGCGGGCACGGCTCACGGTTCGACCTGCCGCATAACCCGGATCTTATGCGCCTCGCTGTCGGTGATCCAAACGGCCCCGTCCACATCGACAAAAATCCCGTGCGGACGATTCATCGCGCACTGCAGGGGATCCCCGTCGGGACCGTCTCCTTTTTGCCCCGTGCCCGCCATGAGTTGCAGGGTGCCCGATGCGGCATGAAACCGGCGGATGGAATGGGTCTCGGTATCCACAATCCAGACGTTTCCCTTCGCATCGGCGGCAACGCCTTTTGGACCGTTCATGAGCGCCTCCAGCGCCGGTCCCCCGTGTCCCGCAAACCCCTTGGCGCCGGTGCCGGCCTTGTGAAAAATCTTCCCCGCGCGGAGATCGATCTGGAAAAGCTGGTTTCCCTCACGCGTGGCCAGCCAAAGAAATCCGCGTGAATCCACGTCCAGCGAACGGGGCCCCTTCAACGGGGTCCCCGCCAAGGGGGAAGCATTCGGGGTCGCCCCCGGGGAGCCGGTTCCGGCGAAGGTTTCTATGCGTCCGGACGTAAGGTCCATCCGGCGCACGACATGGTTGCCCGTGTCGCACACAAAAAGCTCCCCCTGTGGCCCGAACTGGATGCTGTGCGGTTGTTTAAACTGCGCCTGCACCGCGGGGCCGCCGTCGCCCGAGTAGCCCGGTTGTCCCGTTCCCGCGATGGTGCGTATTGTCCGGGAACGCATGTCGATTTTGCGCACCACATGATTCGACATGTCTACAACGAAGAGGTCCCCTGCCCGGTCGAAGCGGATTTCGTGCGGCAAATTAAACGTAGCCTCCGCCGCCGGGCCGCCGTCGCCGGAATAGCCTTTTTTGCCCGAGCCAAACTCGTTGGTGAGGGTTCCGTCGGGCGCGATACGGCGGATGCGCTGGCCGGTGTATTCGCAAAACCAGAGGGCGCCGTCCGGGCCGCGGACGATCCCGAAAGGCTGATCCAGCTCGGCTTTGAGCGCCGGACCGCCTGCACCGCTGGAACCGCGAACGCCGGTGCCAGCCGCGGTTTCGATGCGCCAGCGCTCCGCTTGGAGCTCCGGGGCGAGGGTCAAAAGTGCGAGTGCCCCGGCGAAGATGCCGTGCAGCGTGAGGGTAAGAGATCTGGAGGGGGGGTTAGATTGCATAATACTTGCGGATGGCGGAAATGAGGCCCGGGATGTCGTACTGGCTGGCTTCGATATCCACGCGCAGCCCGAGTTTGCGCATGGTCTCGGTGGTGATCGGCCCGATGGAGGCGGTGCGCATTTCCGGAGGCAGGGGCAGTTTGAGCGCCATAAAGTTTTCCACCGTGGAGCTGCTGGTAAAGGTGATCAAATCGGCCCCCTCCGCACGGAAGCGTGCGATGCCTCCGCTTACGTCCTCGGTTTCGGGAACAGTGCGGTAGGCGACGGCTTCGTCTACAATGGCACCCATTTGGGTGAGTTGGGCGGGCAACACCTCGCGGGCCTGTTCGGCGCGAGCTAGCAGGAAACGCTGGTTTTCCACCGACCCCTCCTTTGCTTGGAACTCGCGGATGATGGCCTCCGCCACAAACTCGGAGGGCTGCAAATCCACCGCTAGGTGGAAATCCCGAACCCGCTTGGCGGTGGCCGGCCCGATGGCGGCGATGCGCACGTTGCCGATGGAACGGGCATCGGAATAGAGTTTGTAAAACATCTCGAAGAAGGCGGTGACCCCGTTGGGACTGGTGAAGACCAGCCAGTCGTAGCTGTGCGCGTCCTGCACCAGCTCGCCAAATGCGAGCAAATCGGTGGGCGGTTCGATGCGGATGGTGGGCAGCTCAAACACGTCGCCTCCCAGCTCCCGCAACCCGGCACTGAGGACGCCCGCCTGTGCCCGTGTCCGCGTCACCACGATGCGCTTTCCGCGCAGGGGCCGTTTTTCAAACCAGCCAAGCTTGTCCCGCAACGTGGCGACCTGTCCAAAAACGGCAACCGCCGGCGCTTTGAAGCCGGTTTCCTCTACTCGTGCCGCGATGTTTTCCACCGTTCCCGCGAGGGTTTGCTGCCGTCCGGTCGTTCCCCAGCGCACGAGGGCGACGGGCGTTCCGGGGGCAAGGCCGTTGCGCATAAGCTGCTCGGTGATAGGGCCGATGCGTTCCACGCCCATAAGCATCACCTTGGTACCGGGCAGCGCTGCAAGTTTTGCGTAGTCGAGGGAACTCTCGGTTTTCTCCGGGTCCTCGTGTCCGGTAAAAATGGTAAGCGAAGAGGTGAAATCCCGGTGGGTGACTGGAATTCCGGCGTAGGCCGGTGCGGCGATTGCGGAGGTCACCCCCGGAATGATCTCGAAGGCCAGTCCTGCCTCTCCGAGTGCCTCGGCTTCCTCGCCCCCGCGCCCGAACAGGAAAGGATCGCCCCCTTTCAATCGGAGCACTCGTTTTCCCTCCCCGGTTTTGCGCACCAGTAGCGCATTGATTTCCTCCTGCCGCAGCGTGTGCTGGCCCGCTTTTTTCCCAGCATAGATGATTTCGGCATCCTTGGCTGCCCATTTGAGCATTTCCGGATTGCAAAGATAATCGAAGACGATCACCTGCGCGGTTTCGAGCAGTTCGCGCACCCGCAGGGTGACCAACCCCAAATCACCGGGGCCCGCTCCTGCGAGATGGCAGATTCCGTTGGAAGGGGCGGGAGGGGTGGACGGCGTAGTCATGAGGGGCGCAGCTTACGGAAGGGCGCGCGCGCTCGCCACGCAGATTTTGCGCGGGTCTGCGCACACTGAAAAAAAGCATCCGGTTGCGGTGGGATCTTCGATTTACCGGGGGATTGATTCCCAATCCCCTGCGGACGAATCTTCGCCACCCAAAATCTGATGCGTGCTTCCCCTTTCCTAGTGATGTCGTTTGTTTCGGGGTCGCTTCTGGCAATGCTCGTTCCGCGGGCGTCCGAAGCGGCGCGCCAGCCCGCGTCGAAGGCGGCACAAATTCGCCCCGCCGGAAGGGTCGGACCGCGCGGGGATGCGGGGGACGCAAATTCACCCGCAGGTGTGCGATCCGCGCCGGGGGAACGCTTTGACCAATTGCCGGCATCGCAACAGGCAGAGGCTATCCGGAGGCTGAATGCCCGGCTGCAGGGACCTCCCTCGCCTTCGGATTTGCGGGTGGTTTTTGAGATTTTAGAGCCCCTGGACTGGGCCGCTTGCGCCCAACTCTGGAAGGAATTGTTTCGCGAGGGAGAGAACGTAAAAACCATACACCCCGAATTACTTCAAATTGTAGCCGAGCATCTTGCAAAGGCAGATCCCAAGACGACGCTCGCCCTCGCGGGCGAACCGGATGGTGCGCCGGGAAGCGGGCGGGGGGGCCGTTTGCAGTTGCTGCGTGCCGCCCTGAGCGCGCTGCTGCACCGGGATGCGGCGGAGGCAGCGCGGGCCCTGATCGAGCTCCCGTCCGATTTGCAGAAGGAATCTTTCTTTCAAGGGAGCGAGGACGACGCCCGCTTGGTTTTCTCCAAGATTGGGGGCTCGTTCGCATCGGTGCTGCAGGTCGTGGAGGAAAACCCGCGGGTTCTCCTCAGACACGAGTTCACCCCGTGCGTCCTCGCCGCGCTCGCCTACGAGGAAACCCACTCCATCTCCGGGGTAATCGAAAAACTCCGTTTCACCGCACAACACCTCGCGGAAACGTTTTCCGGACAGCTCACGCAAGAGGGAAAAGGGCGGGCGGAGCAGGCGTACCATTTCGAGGAACGATTTGTCCGCGGAGGCATGGAGCTCTTGACCCGGATGCAGCCAATTCCCCTCGACCCCTTGGCGCTTCCAGATGAGGACAAAGGCCCGGCGGGAATGCTCATGGCCCTCAAAGCCTTCCACCTGGGTCTTTCCGAGGATGTGAATTCGGTCGTGTCTTTCCTGAAAAATCAGTCCCGGGAAGGAGCCGATGAAAGTCTGAAGATCGGGGCCTTCGCCGGGGCGTGCATCCGGGACGCCGCCGGGATGTTGCGTGCGCTGGAGGACGACGCATCCTCCCCGACGCTCAAGCGCGAGTTCTTCGAGTGCATACCCGTTGTCCACTCACTTCTGATCAACGGCAGCGGGGATGGCTCTGTCAGCACCGAGGACGTGACCTCCATTGCTGCCGATCTGCAACTTCCCGCCTCCCTTGCCTTGGAGTTTTACGCGTACCAGCTGGGCCGCCGGGAAACCTTCTTTGATTTCACCGCACCCAAAGGGAGGGGTGCCCCAAACGGAATGTTCATTGAATCGCTCCCCCTGCCGGAACCGTGGAAGCTGGAACTCCACAAACAATTCCACGCAATTCCCCTCGAAAAATGAGCCTCCGGAACCGCTCCCCTTCCGCGCCGCGCCCGGGCGCGCTCCCCTTCCCCGGGTTGCTGGCCGCGTGCGCGCTGGCGGCCTTCGGCGGTTTTACAGGAACCCGCCACCTTTGCTACTCCCTATCCGATCCGCCCGCTCCGGGCCTGCAAACCGCCGCGGAGAACCCGCCGTCGCCCGGTCCGTCGACGCTACCCTCCGACTGGCGGCCTGAGCAGACGCCCCGAGGCGATTCTTTTGCCTCATACCGGCGTTGGGCCGAAAACGCGGCCTCGCCGGGCGATGCGAAGGACGCCTTCCTTCGGGCAATCCACAAGCTGCAGGCTCCCGAACTGGAGGAACTGCTCCTGCGCGAATTGCCGGAGCGTCCCATCTTTTGGGCGGAATCTCCCGAAATGCAGCTTGCCATTCAGAGACTTGCTCAACTGGATCCCGAACGGGCGGCCGCTCTTTGGGCCGGGATGAAGCTGGCCACTTTTAATCCGGTCAAAATGGCGGAACTTTTCCTGCGCCCGTGGATGAAACGGGATCCGGACGCTTTTTTCCGCTGGTTTGGCGGCCTGCCGGCTCTCGCGCAAAAACGGTCCTCCGGTTTTCTCGAAAAGATCGCCTCGGAACAACCGGAGCTTCTCCTCACGCATGCGGAATCCCTCCGGGGCCTTCCCAACCTCAAGACCGCGGTAGCCGATGCGGTTCAAAAAATCACGCCCGTTGAGAACGACACCGGAGCGGGTTGGAAAAACGTGCTGGAGCGCGTTCGCACGCTTCCGGGGAGCGGCGGGGTGAGGGACGCGGCTCTGGTGCAGCTGGTCTCCCAAGCCGCCTCTAGGAACGTAGCGGATTTTCCGTATGGAGACCCCGACATTCGCGTGGTGCTGGCCTCGATGGAGGGATGGCCGCGGGAGATTCCCGACGCGCTACTTGCACATCTTCCCGAGGGCCCCCTGCGTTCCCAGAAAGTCCGCAGTATGCTGCGTGACGTCGAATGCAAGTCCGGTGATGAATCCGGGGAGCAGGCGCTGAGCCGTTTTCAGAATACAGCCGACTATCCGGCCGCTCTCCTCGGTTTTGTAGAAGCAAACGCACCCCGGGCAACCGCCTCCCAGGCGGCTTCGCTCGCCGCCCGCGCAGTGGCGCTTCCGGCGGAAACGGAGTCCGGTGCTAACCTGCGTTTGCATGCGTTGGAGGTCGCTGCCGGAGCTCTTTTCAAGGCGGATCCGGAAGCAGCGCGGGCGTGGGTTCAGGAAGCCCCGCTGTCCGAGCGGGAGTATTTTCATTTAACAGGCCGGTCCAGAAGCCGCTGACTCTGGGAGCAGTAAAGGGGAATTGCGCCCCCGCGTATTCAGGAAGTTTCACGCCCGGCTGGACGCAAAAGTGCGGGAGGCGGTGCGGATTCCTTGCCTTGGAGGGAGCGGAGCGCGAACCTCGCGCAGGGCGCGTTGGAGCGCCCCCCGCGCATGCGCTCACCCCTTGCTACCATCCTGCCTCTCTGTTCGGCCCTTGCCTACCCGGTGGCGGCCATGATGCTGAAGCGGGCCTCCTCCGGAGAGGGCGGCCGGTGGCGGGTGACCGCGCTTACCAACTGGATCGCGGCGCTGGTGTTCCTCCCGTGGTGGATGGCGGGTGGGCAGGAATTGACCTGGAAAGGGGTTGCGCAAGCGGCACTCGGGGGGGCTTTGTTTTTTGCGGGGCAGGTGCTGACCTTTCTTGCGATTTCGCGGGGGGACGTTTCGCTCACGACGCCGGTGATGGGCAGCAAGGTGATCTTTGTCGCCTTCGGGGCGACGTTACTGGCGGGCGACCGTCTTTCGGGGCCGCTGTGGCTTTCGGCAGTATTGACTGTGGCGGCCACGGTTCTGCTCAGCGGGGAGATCCGGGCACACCGGGAACGGGTGCTTCCCAGCGTGGGGTTTGGATTTGCGGCGGCGCTGGCCTATGCGCTGACGGATATTACGCAGGTACTGTGGGTGCCCAACATCGGGTTCGGGCGGTTCGCGCCGATCATGTTCGGCACGGTGGCGCTTTTGTCCGCGGGATTGATACCGTTGTTTGAGGGGCCGCTGCGCGCCATGGATCCGGCGGTGTTCCGGTGGACGGCGGGAGGCGCTTTGATGCTCGGCTTGCAGGCGACGGGCATTGCGTACTGCCTTGGAATTTTCCGGGAGGTGACCCTCACCAACATCCTCTACAACACGCGGGGAATGTGGAGCGTGGTCCTCGTGTGGGCCATTGGGTCGTGGTTTTCAAACACGGAACGCTCCATTGGAAATGCGCTGATGCTCCGGCGTCTGGCAGGGGCGGCGCTGCTGCTTCTCGCGGTCTTTACCGCGCTTCAGCGTCACGCGGCGGGCTGATCCGCGCAGCGGCGGGCGTCCGCAATCAAGGCGTCGATCTGGGCGTCGGTAGTCGCCCACGAGCACATAAACCGGGAGCCGCCCGAGCCGATAAAATCGTAAAACTGCCAGCCCATCCCCCGGAGTCCGGCCGCCATGGGCGCCGGCAGGCGAGCAAACACCGCATTGGCATCCCGTTGGCCGAGCACGGTGATGGACGGGATCGCGCGAAAACCCGCCTCCAGTCTGGCAGCGGCGGCGTTGGCGCGCCGGGCGTTCTCCAGCCAAACCCCGTTTTCCAAAAGACCCACCCACGGCGCCGTCAGATAGCGCATTTTGGAGGCCAGTTGACCCGCCTGTTTGCAGCGGTAGGCAAACTCCTCCGCGAGATCCTTGCGGAAGAAGACGACCGCATCCCCCACCCCGATGCCGTTTTTGGTCCCGCCGAGGCAGAGCACATCCACCCCAATCTCCCACGTGAGCTGACGGGGAGCGACCCCGAGGGCGGCCACCGCATTGGCAAAACGCGCCCCGTCCATGTGCAGGCTCAAGCCCAGCTGTCGGCACGTTTCCCCAACGGCCCGGAGTTCCTCCACCGAATAGACCCGCGACAGTTCGTTCGCCTGCGTCACGCTCACCACCCGGGGTTTGGGGTAATGGATGTCCTTCCGCTTGTGCACCATTTCCCGGATCGCCTCCGGGCTGATCTTTGCCCCGGGACCCGCGATGGGTAAAAGCTTCGTGCCGTTGGAAAAGAACTCCGGGGCGCCGCATTCATCGGTCTCCACATGGGCGAGTTCGTGGCACAGGATGGAGTGGTAGGACTGGCACATGGAGGCCAGCGCGAGCGAATTGGCGGCAGTACCGTTGAAGACGAAAAAAACCTCCGCATCGTGCTCAAACAATTGACGGATTGAGTCGCAGGCCCGGGCCGTCCAGCGGTCGCTGCCATAACTCCCCACGCAGTCTGCGTCGGATTGCTGCATGGTGTTCCATGCCTCCGGACAAAATCCAGAGGTATTGTCGCTTGCAAACTGGCAACCGGGAACAACCGGGGCCGGCGGTTGACCCGCCGGGGAAGCGGACTGGGAGGGCTCGGAAGAGAACATAGGGAGGGGCTTCTACGGGGCCGGCAAAACCAAGCTGCATTGCGTCACGAGACGCCGCCGCGGAGTAGTCAGCGCTTTTCGAGCGTGTTAATCGCCGCGGCAAGGTATTCGAGAATGGTAGCCTGCTGCGCGGCGTTGATTTTTGCGCGTCCCGCCATGCCCGCCACTTCGTTTTTCCATCCGGAAAGCGACCGCGAGTCCAGCATTTCGAGGTCGTGACACTGGGCGCAGCGGGTGGTGTAAAGCTGATGCCCCTCGGTGAGAACCGCGGGCGCCGCCGAGGAACGGGCCGCGGCGAGAAATTCGGGCGTCACGCGGGGGGCGGTTTTGGTTTCCAAAGCGCCGCTCATGTCTTCACGCAATTTGGCCAGACGCGGGTGATCCGCGCAGTACTTGAGGCCGCGTTCAAGCGCCAGCAGCGCCTGCCCGAGGTTGCGTTTGCGGTTTTGCTCGGCGGCATCGGCGCGGCCCTCGGCGTCCTGAATGTCCTCCTGGATTTTGGCACGCATTTTTTGGAGATCAGGCCGGGCGGGCTCGGCTTGCAGTCCTTCCTGTGCGTAAAGGGAAGCCTCCATCATGCGACGCACTGCAACGGCCTGCCGGCAGCGCACCACAGAGAAAGCCGCCTTCGAGGCACGCGCCGCAAGGTCCGGGCGCGCGTAGGGCGCGCGGGGAATTTCCGCACCGTTGGCTGCAAACCCAGCGGGAATGATGCGGGAAGCAAGTCGCTGGGCGCCCTCGTCGAGGCAGAATGCGAGGCTCGTGTATCCCTGTTTGTCGAGTTCCACCACCAGATCGTGGATCTTTATCATTGCGGCGACAAACGCGGTTTGGGCGGCGCCCAACTTCTCGCGGAAGGCCTCGGGATTGGCTCCCCCGGCGGCCTGTGCCTGGGTCACGATCCGGTAGGCTGGCCCGGCGGCTTGAAGCAGGCCGTCTGTCCCCGCAAGAACGCGGGTCGCCATCGGGCGAAAAGCGGCGTCCGTGACACTTTGGGCCAGCAGCTTTCTGGCATCTTCAAAGCGTTGATCCAGGAACAACTGGGTTCCCCGCAGCAGGCTGCCCCATCCATCGAGAGGCGCTGGTTCCACCGATGCGTCCGGCAGGGTCACTGCAATGACGCCCCCCTCTTTTTGCACGAAGGCAAGACTGACGGTTTTCTGGGCGGGGTCGTGCCCGAGCAAAATAAATTCCTGCCCTTTGGGCGCGGCAAGAAACGGTTCCCCCAAAAAGTGAAGCGTTTCTTTTTTCGTGGTCCGCACCATGTCCCCCGGACCGAACGCGGCGAGAGCCGGAATGGCAGCGGATGCGAAGAAGAAGGTGGATGCCCGGATGAATGGCCGCAGTTCCTTCATAATTCCGAGATTTGGAAACGAAAAACCACCAAACAAATCAAGCCGCCCGATGAAGGGCGGCTTGATCCCACAGAGGTTGAGGAATCCTTACTTTTTGTCCGACTTTGGCTTGGACTTGTTCAGCTCGGTCTCCACGTCCTTTGTGAATTCAAAGGAGTCTTTGCTGTTAATGAGCACCCCCACGGAATTGAGACTCTGGCCCGACTTGTCGAGCACCAGATCATAACCCGCAGCCTTCACCTTTTCGGAAATGACCTTGTTGATGTCTTCTACTACCGCGTTCCGGGAGCGGAC